>NZ_JANPLK010000083.1 GCF_031426495.1 Gemmatimonas sp.
CCCCTTGAAGTCCGACGGGTAGCCCTACACCCGCGACAGCAACACCTCGACCGGCAATCCACCGTTCGCCGTGCGCATCACCGCATCGAACGTGAGCCGCGTCTGCGCCGCCAGCACGCGATCGGGCACCAGAAGCCCAAGCTGCCACGCGCGGCTGCCGGCGCGCACCACATCGCCCAGACGGGCGTACAGTGAACGCAGGTCGGCACCGTCACTGATGCGCAGTCCGTACGGCGGGTTGGTCAGGACCAATCCGGCCGAACCGATCGACTCGAGTGACGTATCCGATAGCGGCCCCTGTTCGATAACGAGGTCGGCCAGCACACCGGCGCGCTCAGCGTTGGCCACGGCAGCCTTGCACGCGCCGGCATCGCGGTCACGCATCACGATCGGCACACCTACCGCGGGCAATTGTTCGGCCTTGGCCGCCGTACGGACCCGCGCGTGCATCGACGCATCGGCACCGGGCCACTGCTCCATCACGAACTCACGACCGAGCCCGGGAGCCATGCGACGGACGCGCAGTGCCGCTTCGATGCCGATCGTGCCCGATCCGCAGAACGGGTCCACCAGGGGCCGCTCGCCGTGCCAGTCGCAGGCAGCCAGCATTGCCGCAGCCAACGTTTCGCGCAGCGGCGCCTTCGCGATCGCCTGACGCCAGCCACGCCGGTGCAGCAGCGCGCCCGAACTGTCGGCGCTGATCGTGCACCGATCGTGGTCGAAGCGCACCACGATCAACTGCGTGTTGCCGTCGTCGTCCTCTTCGTCATCCCTGGCCCGACCGAGCGCCTGCGAGCCCTTGATGCTGTTGGTGATGCCGCGCGCCACGCGTTCCGCCACGGCATCCGAGTGATACAACCGCGATTTCCGGCACGTCACGCGGAGCCGGACAGCAGCACCTGGCGACAGCACCATCTGCCACGGCACACGCGACGCCATCTTCTCGAGCGTCGCAAAATCGCGCGCCTCGAACTCCGCCAGACGCACCAGCACGCGACTCGCCAAGCGCGACCACAGATTCACCGTGAACAGCTGCTCCGCCGTGGCATTGAACGCGACGCCGGCCGGACTGACATCGCGGGGCGTGATGCCGAGCGCGACGCATTCGGCCGCCACCAGCGGGGCCAGCCCAGGGGCGGCAATCGCAAACGCGTCGAAGCCCGACGGAAGCTCCGTCGGGATCGATGTGGTATTCGGACGGGGGGCACGAGCCGGTCGGGCAGGTCGCGCGGGGATGACGTGGTCGGGCTTATGCGGCTTTGACACTCATTTCGCGACGCCGGAGTGTGGTAAAGGGCGTCCGGGCACCTCGGGCGAGCAGCAGATGCCAGAAGTCTTCGGCATCCAGCGGCGGCGCGAACAGGTAGCCCTGTCCGAGCTCGCAACCAAGGGTGAGCAGGTGGCCGCGTTGCGCCTCCGTTTCGATGCCCTCAGCCACGGTGTTCATCCGCAACGTCTCTCCAAGTGCCACGATCGCGCTGGCCAGGACCGGTCCTTCGCCTCCCTTATCGATGACATCCACGAACGCCTTGTCGATCTTCAGAATGTCGATCGGATAGCGCTGCAGATAACTCAGGGAAGAATAACCTGTCCCGAAGTCGTCGATGGCCAGCGAGATCCCGAGTGCTTTAAGCGCGTTCAAGCGCTCCATCGACAGCTCGGTGTTGTGCATCAGCATGCTCTCCGTGATCTCGAGCACGAGCTGAGCGGCCGCCAGCCCCGAATCGGCCAGCGCCTGCGCCACATCATCCACGATCCCGGGCTCCTGCAACTGACGCCCGGAGAGATTGACCGTGATCCGCACCGGCAACCCGCGTTCGTCGGTCCAGCGCTTCGCTTCACGGCACGCGCGGCGCAGCACCCAGCGACCGATCGGCACAATCAGGCCGGTCTCCTCGGCAATCGGAATGAACAGGCCCGGCGGGACTGTCCCGCGATCGCGGCACATCCAGCGTACCAGCGCCTCGGCGCCGATGATATCGCCCGTCTCGAGGGCCACGATAGGCTGATACTGCAGCATGAACTCATCGTGTTCGATGGCGCGACGGAGATCTGCTTCCACCACCAGTCGATCGAGTGCGGCCTTGTGCATCTCCGGCTCGAACAGCACGTGCTGCCCCTTCCCGCGCGTCTTCGCCACGTACATCGCCACGTCGGCATTGCGCACCAGTTCATCGGTGCTTTCCCCACGCGCACTGCGCGCGATACCGATGCTCGCATTCACGAACACTTCCTTCCCGCCAAGGACGAACGGCCTGCTCAGCGCGACGCCGACGCGATTCGTGATGGCGAGCACTTCGTCCACCGAAGCGGTGTCTTCGACGAGCACCGCGAACTCATCGCCACCGAGCCGGGCAATCAGGTCGCTGTCGCGTACACACGTCGCCAGTCGACGCGCCGCCTCCACTAGCAATCGATCGCCGGCTGCATGCCCGAGCGAATCGTTGACCGTCTTGAAGTTGTCGAGATCGAGAAAGAGCACGGTGACGGCGTTCGACTGCCGCTGCGCCCGCGCCAACGCGTGTCCCACCTGATACAAAAAGAGCGAGCGGTTCGCGAGGTCCGTGAGCGGATCGTGAAACGCCTGATGCATGTACTGCTGCTTGATCACGCTCTGCTCGGTCACATCGCGCGTGTTCAGCACCAAGCCGCGGATCACCGGCTCGCTGAGCAGGTTCGTGCCCACGTTGTCGACCGTCAGCCAGGCGCCATTCGCATGGCGGATGCGCCACTCGCGCTTCAGCACGCCGGGCGTCGCCCCACCGGTGCGCAGGCGGTTCGAACGGGCCAGTTCCTCGAGAAACTGCAGCGCCGACGACAGGTCTTCGGGGTGCAGGATCGATTCGATGCGCGACGCGACCAGCTTGGCGGGGTCGTGACCGAACACCAGCGCCATCGAGGGACTCGCGTACCGGATGGTGCCATCGGGATCGAGGATCATGATGACGTCGCTGCTGTGCTGCACGAGTGCCTGAAAGCGCGCCTCGTTGTTGCGGGCCGTCGACTCGGCGAGGAGGCGCACGGCATCCTTCGTGGACATGAACTGGCGGGCGAAGGCGAGCGCGGTGAGCACGACCACGCCGATGGCGAGGCCAAGCAGCGGCTGCGTCCCGCCAGCGTGCGGCGTACCCGAAAACGCCAACTTGAGCAGCAGGGCAAACCCCGGCAGCACGGCGGCGAACGGAATGACACTCGCGGTAAGCTGATCGCGCTCACTGCGCACACGAACCTGCCGATGCATCACCGTCGCGATGCTGACCCATGCCGCGGCCGCCATCAGCGCGAAGGTTACCGGCGAGGCAATGCGAACGACGTCGAAATTGGTAATCCCCTGCGTCATCTGCACGATCGCCAGCACGTGCACGATGAACTGCAGTAGCAAGGCAGTCGACAGGACCACGAGCACATTCGCGCGATGCTGCAGCACCGTTCGGCGCCACAACACCGAGGCCACGAGAATCACGATGAGTTCGAGCGTGGCATGGACATGCAGGATCGTGAACGGGCGCACCGCGATACTACTGCCGCCGATCATCCACAGGCCGTACCACATGACAAGCAACCCCGCCACGCCGACGGTGGTGATATCGAGCAACAGCTTCGCGCGATCGACGGCACTGCGCGGCGCACTGGGCAGACAGAGGAAGGCCATCAGTAACACGACTTCGGCCACCACCGGCGTGATCATCACTGCGAGATCGGCACCGTCCGGCGACACCGGGCGCACGGCCACGTCGATCGCGAGTCGAGCAACCGGAAAGATCGACAGGGCACCAGCGACCGTTCTCCAGAATCGTCGGGTGCCGAGGTCGAAGGCGAGTTCGCGGCCGGCACGCGAGGCACAAACGATCGCCAGCAGCGCGACGAGCTGCGGCGCGAAGCTACGCGTCCAGCTGCCCGGCTCGGCGCCGGGCGCTCCCAGCGCCAGCCACGTGGTCACCAGCGCGGTGTATCCAATCAGGGCAGCCAGAATCGGGCGATCCCAGGATGCCCCAAATACCGGACCACCAATCACCGGGATGCTGTCGAGCGATCGCCGGAGACTGGTCGTCAGGTAACTGCCCGATCGACGCGAGTCGGCGTCGGCGGGTGAGGGCATGGCATGCGGAGTCGGAGTGAGTCGAGGATTCCCACAAGAGGGACGTCCCTCGGGTCCGAGCCGTCACGCTGCCGGCAGAGTCACCGCGGCGTCAGGAGGAGCGGACCGCGGGGCCCGCGGACCCGGCTTGCGCACGATGAAGCGAAGCGCGAAGAGGACCACGAATACCGCTACATAGATGATCGGCTCGACCAGGTCCTTCTTGACTGCCCAGAGAAAATGAATGCAGCCGGCAATCGCCGACACGTAGACCAGGCGGTGCAGCAGATTCCACCGCTTTCCGCCCAATTTGCGGATTGCGGCCTTGGTCGACGTCAGCGCCAGCGGGATCATGAGGACAAAGGCGAGCATCCCGAGGGTGATATACAGCCGCTTCAGGATGTCTTCGCCGATCGCCGGCCAGTCGAAAAACTGGTCGAGCACGATGTAGACGCTCAAATGCCCCAGCGCCCAGAAAAAGGCGGCCAGCCCCAGAAACCGACGCTGCGCGACCATCCAGCCCCAGCCGGTGAGCCGCATGAGTGGGGTGACCGCCAACGAGGCCGCCAGCAAGCGGAGTGCCCACTTGCCCGAGGCATGCTCGAGCTCCTCGATTGGTTCGGCACCCAACTGATCCAGGAGCAACTGCGCCACCAGCACGATGGCGGGCACGATCACGAGCAGCCACAGCGCAGGACGGATCAGGCGCCGAATCGGGGATTCGGCGCGCGCGAGCACGGACGGCATTCGAGGGCTCAGTAGTTCTTCCGCAGATCCATACCGCTGTACATCGACGCAACCTGGCTGGCGTACCCGTTGAACGGCAGCGTCGGGATCTTCAGGAACTGTCCGATCCGACGCTCCTTGGCCTGGCTCCAGCGGGGATGATCGACCGTGGGATTCACGTTCGCGTAGAAGCCGTACTCACTGGGATTGGCGTCATTCCAGGTCGTGTTCGGCATCTTGTCCGTGAACTTGATCTTCACGATCGCCTTGATGCCCTTGAAGCCGTACTTCCACGGCACCACGAGCTTGAGCGGCGCCCCATTCTGGTTCGGCAGTGCCTTCCCGTACATGCCGGTGGCCAGTAACGCCAATGGGTTATTGGCCTCGTCGAGGCGCAGCGCCTCCTTGTACGGCCACGGCAACACGGCCCGGGCCTGCCCCGGCATCCGGCGCGGATCGTACAGCGTGGTGAATTCCACGAACTTGGCACCCGGCAGCGGCTCGCAACGCGCCACGACATCCTTGAGCTGCACCCCCTGCCACGGAATCACCATCGACCATGCTTCCACGCAGCGATGGCGGTACACCCGGTCCTGCACCGGCAGCTTGCCGACCAGCTCGTCGAACGAGTACGGGCGGGGCTTCTTGACCAGCCCCTCGACATTCACGGTCCACGGCATCGGCTTGAAGTTCTTGGCCTGATCCCTCGGCTCGTCCTTGCCGGTCCCGAACTCGTAGTAGTTGTTGTAGCTGGTCGCGTCTTCCTCGGGCGTCAGCTTGTCGTCCGCCTGCAGCCCCGGAAAGGTGCCCGCTGTGCCGCCATCGAAACTCATGGCCTGCAGCGCCGACGGCGCCACCAGTCCGCCCAGCGCCAGCGCGCCGGCCGTGCCGATAAAGGCACGACGGTTCTGGTACACGGCTTCCGGCGTGATGTCGGAGCTTGGGATGTCGTCGGGGCGGCGAATCAGCATGGGCGTCGGTGTCGGGGTGTAGGGTGCATACATTCTAGCGGCGAGCACGCTGTTCGGTTCCCGAATTTTGCGCCTGCACAGCTTCTGGTCCGGTCACTTCCTGCGATTCGTCCCCATGCGATATACGACGCTCGGCTCCACCGGGATCTCCGTGTCCCGCCTCTGCCTCGGCTGCATGAGCTACGGCACCCCCGGCTGGCGCCCCTGGGTGCTCAGCGAGGAGGACGCCCGCCCGTTCTTCCGCCGCGCCATCGAGGCCGGCATCAACTTCTTCGACACCGCCGACATGTACGCCCTCGGCATGAGCGAAGAGGTCACCGGCCGAGCATTGCGTGAATACGGTCGCATGGAAGAAATCGTGCTGGCCAGCAAAGTGTACTGGCCGATGGCGCCCGGTCCGAACATGCGCGGTCTCTCCCGCAAGCACATCGTGCAAGCCTGCGAGGCGAGCCTCACGCGACTTGGCGTGGACACGATCGACCTGTATCAGATCCATCGCTTCGACCCGAACACACCGATCGAGGAAACGCTCGCCGCCCTCGACCACCTCGTGCAATCGGGCAAGGTGCGCTACGTCGGCGCGAGTTCCGGCTGGGCATGGCAGTTCGCGCGCGCCCTCGGCACATCCGACCTCAAAGGCTGGTCGCGCTTTGTGAGCATGCAGAATCACTACAACCTTCTCTACCGTGAGGAGGAGCGTGAGATGATTCCGCTGTGCGCATCGGAAAGGATCGCGGTACTGCCGTGGTCTCCGCTGGCCCGCGGCCTCCTGGCCGGTACACGCACCGCCCTCGACGACCGCACGTCCACCACGCGCGCCGCCCACGACGCGTACGCCGTGGGCCTGTACGAAGGCGAGAAAGACTGGGAGATCGTGGACGCCACGCGCTCCATCGCGAGTGAACGCGGCGTGCCGATGGCGCAGATCGCCCTGGCCTGGCTGTTGTCAAAGCCCGCCGTGACGGCCCCGATCATCGGCGCCACCAAGATGTACCAACTCGACGAAGCTCTCGGCGCCGTCGACATCGTGTTGTCCGCCGACGAGATCACGCGACTCGAAGCGTCGTATCGACCACACGCGGTGAAGGGGCACGAGTAGGCTCAATCCAACGTCTTGGAGAACCGCCGTACCGACACGACCAGCAATACGAGCGCCAACGTCGACAACACGCCGAGCTGTGTCCACAGATCGCGCATACCGACACCCTTGAGCAACACACCACGCAAAATGTCGAGAAACCACGTGAGCGGGAGCGCCGCACCCACCCATTGCGCGGGCACCGGCATGGCGGCGCGCGGGAAGATGTAGCCCGACAGCAGAATGTTCGGCAGCATGAAGAAGAAGCTCAGTTGCATGGCTTGCAGCTGACTGCGCGCCACCGTCGAGATGAGCAGCCCGACACCGAGACTGGCCACAATGAACACCAGTGCCAGCGCATAAAGCAGCACGAGGCTACCCATGATCGGGATGTCGAAGAACATGACGCCCAGGGCGAGAATCACCGACATCTGCACATAGCCGACCAACACGAATGGGATGAGCTTGCCGAGCATGAGGCTCGTGCGACTGATCGGCGTCACGATGAGCTGCTCGAGCGTGCCGCGCTCGCGTTCCTTCACGATCGCCGTGCTCGTGATCAGCGTCATCGTGATCGTGAGCAGAATGCCGACGATACCCGGCACGATGAACGTGGCGCTCTTCTGCGCCGGGTTGTACCACGGGCGCACGCGAATCTCGACCGGCGGGCGGATCTTGTACTGCGAGGCCAGCAACTGCGCACCGCGTGCCTGCGCGGCCAGCTGCGCGCCCGAGATCGCGGCGCCGGAACTCTGCGGGTCGGCGGCGTCGATGAGCATCTGCGCCACGCCCGTGTGTCCACCGCGGATATTGCGCTGATACTCCGGTGGAATCACCAGCGCCACGCGCGCCGCACCGCGCTCGATCCATCGCTTGGCCGACGCACGGTCGGGCAACGAGGCTACGAACGTAAAGTTGTCGGTGTTGGCGAGCACCTGAATGAGCGCGCGACTCTCGCTGGTGCGCGATTCGTCGACGACCACCGTGGGCAAACGTCGGACGTCGGTCTGAATCGCGTAGCCGAACAGCAGCAGCTGAATGGCCGGCAGTACCGTCATCATGGCGAACGTGAGCCGATCGCGACGCAGCTGCAGAAATTCCTTCCACAGCATCGGCCACACTGTCCATCGTTGCACCCGCACATACAACGCGTTCACGACGGCTTGCCGGTCACCGCCATCGCCTCGTCAGCTTCATCGCGCTGCTGCAACATCACGAACACATCTTCGATCGTCTCGGCGTTGAACTGCTTCACCACTTCCGCTGGTGTACCGAGCCCGATCAAATGCCCGCGCGACAGGAACGCGAGCCGCTGACAGCGCTCGGCCTCGTCCATGTAGTGCGTCGTCACCAGAATCGTCGTGCCTTCGCGCGCCAGCTGGTAGATCGTCTCCCAGAACGTGCGGCGCGCGGCGGGATCGACACCGGCCGTCGGCTCGTCGAGAAATACCAGGTCGGGGTGATGCGCCGTGGCGCAGGCAAGGGCGAGCCGTTGCTTCCACCCACCACTGAGCGTACCCGCGCGTTGTTGCAATCGAGAGCCCAGCCCCAACGACTCCACGTGGTCGGCCAGCCGTTGCTCGCGAGCGGGCCCCACCAGTCCGTATACGGAGGAGTAAAAGCGCAGATTCTCCGCCACCGTGAGTTCGTCGTACAGCCCATATCGCTGCGACATATAGCCGATACGACGACGCACCCCTTCCGTATTCGTCTTGACGTCGAGTCCCGCCACCTCCGCCGTGCCGCTCGTCGGCACGACCAGGCCGCAGAGCATGCGAATCGTGGTCGTCTTGCCCGACCCGTTGGGGCCCAGCAGACCGAACACCTCGCCGCGCGCGATCTCGAGATCGAGTCCAGCGACCGCCACCAGCTCGCCGTAGGCTTTGCGTAGTGCCCGCGTGCGCACGACGGAATTCACCGGATCGCTCACTTGCGGGTGCGCGGTAACAGCACCGAGATCGGCATGCCGGCGCGCAGTCGCTGCGTGCTGTCGGCGAACTCCACCTTCACACCGAACAGCAGATCGGCGCGTTCCTGGTCGGTGAGCGCCACGCGCGGCGTGAACTCGGCCCTCGTCGCGATCGCGGAAATGCGTCCGCGGAACAGCGTGGTATCACCATCGAGGCGCGCCGAGAGCGAGTCGCCCGGATGCAGCGTCGGCAACACAAACTGCGACACATAGATGCGTGCCCACGGACGCGATGGTTGGGCCACCGTGATCGCGCTCTGGCCGGCCGCCATCACTTCGCCCGGCTCGACGTTGCGGCTCGACACCACCCCGGCCACTGGTGCGAGCAGCACCAGGTCGTTCGCGGTGGCGCGCCAACCGTCGGCCACGGCCTGCGCCCCGCGCGCCTCAGCGGCCGCCGCCTGGCGCCGCTCACGGCGGGCTCCGTCCTGAATCAGTCGGAGCGCGTCACGGGCGGCATCGCGGCGACCGGCCGCCACCCGCGACGCGGCTCGCACACCATCGAGCGAGGCACGGCTCACATCGCCCTTGGCCGCGAGCGGCTCGAGTCGCGCCAAATCTGCCGCCGTCCGATCGGCATCCGCCTCGGCGGCCCGCAGGTCGGCCTGCGCTCGGCTGATTTCTGCCGGACGCGCCCCGCTGGCCAACTCGCGCGAGGCCTCCTGCGCCGCCACGGCGCGAGCTTCGGCCTGCGCGGTGGAGCTGGCCAGCGTCGGCGTCGTGAACAGCACCAAGGTGTCGCCGGCCTGCACGACATCTCCTTCCTGCACCATGACCCGGAGGGCGCGGGCCGGCTGCAGCGGACCGACGTCCACTTCCACCATCTCCAGGGTCCCGACCGCCGTATCTGGGGCCGACGACGGTGAACAGCCGCCGAGCAACAGCAGCGGCACGAGCGCGACGAGCGGGAAAGCACGCACTATCACGAAATCACTCACGAAGAGAGACACGCACCGCACCGGACACGCTTGACCGGCCGACCTCGGCAACATTGCATTCCAGCATGTCCCACGCCACCCCGCCAACCCCTACAGATCCGTCTTCGGGAGAGGAAGCGCTGCCCGCGTCGCTCGCCCGCACCCTCCGCCAGTTCCGCGTGCTCGAGCGGGAAGACAAGATGCAGGCGCTGCTGGGTTGGTCGAAGAAGCTCGAGCCGCTGCCGGAAGCACTGGCCAGCCTCGATCGAACGGCGTTCACCGTGCCCGAATGCCAGACCCGGGTCGATATCTTTCCGGAACGGCAGGACGACGGCACGATCCATTTCTATGCCGACGTCAATGCCCGGCAGTCGCCAACGGTGGCCGCAGTTCTCGCGATCACTTTCGCGGCCGTCAACGATCAGCCGCCGGCGGTCACGCTCGCCCTTCCGGCCGATTTCGTGCGGCTTCTGATGCAGGACATCGGGCTCGGCGCCCGCGAATCCGGCCTGTCCGCCATGATTGCGCGCCTCAAACGATTTGCCGCGCACAGCGCGACGACGGCCCCGGAATAGCGCATTGCCCCGACTCCGTACCCCATACTTCTTACTCCATACTTCGTACTCGGTATTCCGTACTTCTTACTCCATACTTCTTACTCCATACTGTTTTCATGCCCATCACCATCACCGTCCGTACGAACGGTTCGCTGGGAGTTCCCGCCGAAGACGCCGCGCCGATGCGCGCGCCGGTCGTCACTCTCGCCAGCTGAGCGCGGCCATGCGGTTGGTGCGAACGTTGCAGAACTGGTGGGCCTGGACGGAGACCGTACTCGTCGTGATGCTCGGGACGCCTGTCGTCGCCCTGATTTATGCCATCACCGCCCCCTTCGATCCGGGCCGCTATGCCGCCGGTCGCGCCTTCCGCTTGGTTGGCGTCACGGCACTACGACTCAATAGCCTCTGGCGCTTCCACACCCGGGGCTCACTCGCCGATGCGCGCCGCCCGTACGTGGTCGTGGCCAATCACGAGTCGTACGCCGACGTGTTCCTGATCAGCTGCTTCCCGTGGGAGATGAAGTGGCTGAGCAAGGACACCATGTTCAAGATTCCGTGCATGGGCTGGATGATGCAGATGGCCGGCGACATCAAGTTGGTGCGAGGCAATCGCGACTCCGCTGCCGACGCCATTCTGCAGTGTCGCGATCGCCTCGCTAAGAAGGTCTCCGTCATGATCTTCCCCGAGGGCACGCGCTCGCGTACGTGGGAAATGCTGCCGTTCAAGGACGGGGCCTTCCGCCTCGCGATCGAATCCGGCGCCCCGATTCTCCCCATCGCCGTGACGGGGACGCGCCACGCCATGGCCAAAGGGACCTTCCGCTTTTTGCCGGCCCGCGCGATCGCCCAGCTGCTCGAGCCGATTTCCACCACCGGGATGACGCTTGCTGACATCGGAACGCTCAAGCAGCTCACGCGTGACCGCATCGAAGCAGGGCGCCGCGTGCTCGCCGCCGAGCTGGGCGTGCGCGTGGGCGACGACACCGCCGCGTCAACGACGGCCTGATCTCGTCATGACGACCGGGGCGCCGACCACCGAGCTCGAGCTCGACGCCCTCTTGTCGGCGCCCGACGACGACACCATCGCCGCCCTCGCGTCGCTGTCAGGTGATGTGCTCATCCTCGGCGCCGGCGGCAAGATGGGCCCCACCGTGGCTCGCATGGCGCGTCGGGCCATCGCCGATCCGTCGCGTCGCGTGATCGCCGTGTCGCGATTCTCGGATACGTCGGCCGTCGCCGCACTGCAGGCGCACGGCGTGGAGACCGTCCGCGCCGACCTCGCCGATCCAGCCGCGGTGGCGGCGCTGCCCGACGCGCCCAACGTGCTCTGGATGGCCGGACAAAAGTTCGGATCCACCGGCGACCCCGTCGGCACCTGGACGCAGAACGTCGTGGCGTCCGCGATCGCCGCGCAACGATATGCCGGCTCACGAATCGTGTGCTTTTCGACGGGCAACGTGTACGGACGACAAGCCGTGGCACTTGGCGGCGCCCGAGAGCACGATGCGCTGGTGCCCGACGGCGAGTACGCCGCGTCGTGCATCGGTCGCGAGCGTGTGTTCGAATCAATTGCCCGACGCACACAGTCGCCGTTGCTGCTGTATCGCTTGTTCTATGCCTGCGATCTTCGGTATGGCGTCGTGACCGACATCGCCCACAACGTGCTGCACGGCACGCCGGTCTCGCTCGAGACCGCGTTCGTGAACGTGATCTGGCAGGGCGATGCCAACCGCCTCGCGTTACGTGCGCTCACGCAGGCCGCGCGGCCGACCGGCGACGCGTCGGTCGCGATGAACGTGACCGGACCGGTAGTCGCAGTGCGCGACATCGCCGAACGCGTGGGGAGCATTGCCGGTGCGGCGCCGGTGTTTGCGGGCGCGCCGAGTGACGATGCGTTGATCGCGAACATCGACCGGCTCCATGAGCGTCTGCCCTACACGGCACTGCCGCTTGAGATGCTGTGCGAGTGGGCCGTGCAGTGGATCCGCGCCGGTGGTCGATTGCTGAACAAGCCCACGAAGTTCGAGGTGCGCGATGGTCGATACTGAGCGCGAGGCAGTCGAGGCGGTCGACGCGTTCGACATCCGCCGTCACTTGCACATGGGTCAGGTCATTCCAGCGCATCCGCTCGCCTTGTTGCCCACGCGCGCGATGGACGAGCAGCATCAACGCGCGCTCACACGCTACTACCTAGCGGCGGGAGCCGGTGGCATGGCGGTCGGCGTGCACACCACAGGCTTTCCCATTCACGATGCCAAGATCGGCCTGTACCGGCCGGTACTGGAACTCGCGGCGGAAACCGCGAGCGACGCGCTATCGCGCGATCCGCGGCCGTTCGTACGAGTGGCAGGATTGATCGGTGATACCGCGCAGGCCGTACGCGAAGCACAGATCGCGCAGGCACTCGGGTACCACTGCGGTCTGCTGTCGTTGGGTGCGTGGCGCGACGCGACCGATACGGCGATTCTGGCCCACTGCGCGCGCGTAGCCGAGGTGATGCCGCTGTTCGGTTTTTACCTGCAGCCGGCCGTGGGCGGACGACGGCTGTCGTACGCGTTCTGGCGTGAGTTCGCAGAGATCCAGAACGTGGTCGCGATCAAGGTGGCGCCGTTCGACCGCTATGCGACCCTAGAGGTGGTGCGCGCGCTCGCTGATGCCGGGCGTGATGACATCGCGCTCTACACCGGGAACGATGATGCGATCGTGCCCGACCTGGTGACCGACGTGCCGGTCACCAGCGGCGGACGCGCGTACACGCGCCACTTCGTGGGCGGATTGCTCGGGCAGTGGGCGGTGTGGACGTCACGCGCGGTCGAGATGCTGCGCGAGATTCAGACGTGGCGTGCATCGGGTGCGGATACGATGCCGCGTAAGTGGCTTACCCGCGGCGCGGCGCTCACGATGGCCAACGCCGTGATCTTCGACGCGGCGCACGGCTACCGGGGGTGCCTGCCCGGCATCCTCGAGATACTACGGCTGCGAGGACTCGTGCGCGGCACGTGGACCTTCGACACGCACGAGCAGCTCTCGCCGGGGCAAGGCGAGGCGTTGGCGCGGCTGTCGGAACAGTATCCGGACTTGGCGGACGACGACTTCGTGGCGGAGCGGCTGGACGAATTTCTGGCGTGATGTGTCGTGTGATCCATACATCGCTGAACTGATCACGCAGAGAACTGCTGGAGAGCGCAGAGATCGCAGAGAAGAGCGTTGTTCTCTGCGACCTCTGCGCTCTCTCGTTTCCTCTGCGTGATCAGTTCAGCGATGTATGCATTACCGCGCCACCGGCAACAGCTTTCCATGCCAGCTGTCCGCGGCGGCCTTTTCGAAGCCGCTCCGATACGCGCCAACGGTGGTGATCGTGGTGTCGAACACGTGAGTCTCCGGCACCACCGCACCCGCCGCCGCTGCTTCGCGAAACACCGGCCGCGCGCCCGATACGACAGCACCCGCCGCATCGCGCCAATACACCGAGCCGCCGCCCACCAGCGTGGTGCCGACCAGCGATTCGATGTCCCGGAGCACGTGAAAGAGCCCGTCGATCGAACATCCCGTCGCACCGGTGGCCGCTTCATCCACGCCGATCACGAGGAAGCGATCATCGCGCCATTCACGCGCGCACTCCAGTGGTGCATCGTGGGCACGCCAGTTGGCGAGATGGGCATCCACGGTGGACAGCAGCGACTCGGCAGCGGCGCCGACCACCGGTGCCGCCGCTCCGAACACCCACGCCCGCGCATCATCGGGCAACGCATCGAAATGCACCACGGGCATGTCGATTACTCCGGATTCTTCGAGCCGGGAAGCTGCAGCATCGGCATCGCGCCGCCAGTCACTTGCGGCATCTGCCCGTTCCAGCGTTTCGCCATCTCGTACTGCACCAGCGTGCTTGTGATGCTCTTCGACAGCAGATCATTGGCGCGGGACTGCGCTTCGGCTTCCGCCATGATCGCCTTGGCGCGACCGACGGCCTTGATGCTGTCACCCTGCGCCTGAAACGTGTTCTTCTGTAGTTCGTTCTGCGCCGTGAGCGCCTGCTGCTGCATGACGTTCTTCAGCGAGATCGCGTCCATGACCGCCTTCGGCGCGCGGAACTCGTTGAGCGTGAACTGACGCACGTCGATGCCGTACGGGTCGAGCCGCTTCTGCAGGTTGGCCTGCGTGCGCGTGACGACTTCCGCCTTCTTCGGGCCGAGAATCGCGGCGATCTCCTCGTTGCCGACCACTTCCTGGAGCGACTGGCGAATAGCCTGACGGATGTAGCCGTGTGAAATCGTCTGCACATCCGTGCGGAACGTCTGATACAGCGCCGGCACCTTGTCGGCGCGCAGTTCAAAGCTCATCGACACATCAAGCGACAACGGCTGGCCTTCCACCGAGTTCACGTTGATCTCGTCGTTCTGCTCGGAGCCTTCCGTTACGGCCTTGGTGAGCACCAGCGTCTGCATGAACGTGGGATACTCCTGGATCTGCGTCATGAGCGGGTTCCGCATGTGGAAGCCGGGGCCCAGCGGCGTGGGATCGACACCGCCACCACCGCGATGAATCACGATGCCGACGTGGCCTGGCTCGATGTACGTAACCGACGGGCGCACCAAGAAGAGCAGCACGAGTAACGCGACAAATGCGCCAGCGAGCTTGATGAAAATGCCGCCTCCACGACCACCGCCACCGCCCGGCATGCCCGTCAGCGGGTTGCGCATGGAGCTGCGAAGTTCGTCGAGCGTCGAATCAATCGATGTGGCCATGGACGGCCTCCTTATAGCAATGGGAACACAACGGTTCACCCGTGGGAAGTCGCACGAGGTCTTCTTCGCGCTGCAACCCGTGAATCGGGCACGTGAGATCGGCTTGGCGATCGATGCGCTTGCGATTGGCCGACTGCCGAATCCGGCGACCAAATGGGGTAAAGCCCAGCGCCGTAACAAAAAGAGCGCCGACCACCGCCAGTAGGGCGATAAAGAGGGCGCTCTCGAGCATGATGGCGTTCATATAGTTACTGAATAATACGGTGCGCGCGTCGGAAAAGTGTCATCGATCGGCACGACGGTGCCGCCACGCGGCCGCAACGTGCCCGTATCTTGTTGTTCTACAATGAGATAGGCACCAGCTTACACTCGATATCGAAAAACGAAAAGCAACAGCCGGAACACGGAGAAAACGGATCTCACCGATTGCACTGATAAACCAAAAGCGCGTTTCGCTTATCTGTGCGATCGGTGTCATCCTCCCCGATCCGTGTTCCCGCTGTTGCCGTTGCTCTTGCCTACTCACCCAACTCAAACCGCAGCATCGACTCGAGATCCGGCAGACGCCACACAAACCCGGCCTCGCGCAGTACGCGCGGCGCGACGCGTTGACTGGCGAGCACGGTGAGATTGGCCATCTCCTCACCCAGCAACAACCGCAGCGCGAATCCCGGCGCGTGTGCGATCGTGGGGCGACCCAGGACGGCGCCGAGCACCTTCGTGAACTCCGCGTTCGTGACCGCCGTCGGCGCCACGATGTTGACCGGCCCGCGAATGTCATCGCGCATCAGGCAGAAATGGATGGCGCCGATCTCGTCGTCGAGCGCGATCGGACTCACCCATTGCGTGCCAGGTCCGAGCGTGCCGCCGGCACCATAGCGGAACAGCGGCGCTTGCGTGCCGAGTGCGCCACCGGCCGCGCCTTGCACGATGCCGGTGCGCAGATGCACCACGCGAATCCCCGCCTTCTCGGCCGGTGCCGTCGACGCTTCCCACGCGCGGCCAACGTCGGCGAGATAGTCGCCGCCCAATGTGCTGCGCTCGTCGAGCACGTCGTCGCCGCGGCTGCCGTAGATGCCGATGGCCGAACCACTGAGCAGCACGCGCGGCTTGCGCGACAGTTGTGCGAGGGTGTGCGCCAGCAGCGACGTGCCTTCCACGCGACTGCTCTTCAGCGCCGCGCGATGTTCCGCGGTCCAGCGCGACGCGATCGATGCACCGGCCAGATGGATCACCGCATCCACGCCTTCGAGCGCGCGCGGATCGAGCTGAGCACGCTCGGGGTTCCACTGGATAGCGTGACTACCGGGCTTCGGCGCGCTGCGTCCGATGCGGATCACCTCGTGTCCGCCCGTCGACAGAAACGCCGCGAGCTGCGTGCCGATGAAGCCGCTCGCGCCCGTGATCGCGATCCGCAAGCGTGGCCGTTCGGCGAACGGCGCATGTCGCGCAAGATCACCGAGCATGACAGCGTGGCGATAGGCGAACACCCGCTCCAGCGTGCGCTGCGTGTATCCACCCGCCACCGCATTGCCCAGCCCACCGAGCGGAAGCTGGTAGCGGATATGATCGTCGAGCGTGCTCGAGTGGGCGTCGACCGGCGTGAAGCCGTGCGTATGCTCCCAGGCCGCGAAGGGTCCGTCGCGCATCACATCACGGAACTGCCGATTCGCGATGTAATCCCGATGCTCGAGCGTCCACGTGGTCGGGACGGGACCGGCGTGCACCTGCAGCACCACCTTGGCCCCGTCACGAATGCCGCCGGTATGTTCGAGCACCTTGGGGCGATCCCACGGCGGCGACAGACGCTCGAATGCGCCCGCCCGCTCATGCCAGGCGAAAAGCGCCTCGACGGGCACGGGGGCCTGCACCTGCTTCCGAAATTCCTGCATCGACACGAGCACTCTCCACTGCGGCGACCCGCATTCACCTGCCCCTGCGCTACCAGCCGCCGGCATCCTCGAGATCGAGGACCCGCCAGCAGTACCAACTGGCAACGCTTGCCCACGGACGCCAGTTCCGCGCCACCTTGACGAGGCGGTCCGCTTCCGGCAGCGCTCGCATGCGGTAGATCCGCTGCGCGCCCTTCCGTACCCCGAGGTCCAGCACCGGGAGCACATCGGGACGGCCGAGCCGGAACATCAGGAACATCTGCGCCGTCCAGCGGCCCACCCCGCGCACCGCGACCAGGGCGTCGATTACCGCTTCGTCGTCCATCGTGTCGATGACGGCGAGCGGCAGACGGTCATCGTCGACATGCTGCGCCAGGTCGACGATCGCGCGTGTCTTCGCCGTCGAGAGTCCGCAGGCGCGAAGCGTGGCCTCATCTGCCGCCAGAATCTGCGCCGGCGTGGGCGCGTCGGTGCCACCACCGATGCGCTCTTTGAAGCGCCCGTAGATCGTGGACGCCGCACCGCCGGAGAGCTGTTGAAAAACGATGGCGCGCGCCAGATGATCGAAGTGCGTCCCATCGACACGCGGGATCATCGTGCACGGGCCCACGCGTTCGATGGCCGCCGCCATCTTCGGGTCGTTGGCACTGAGCGCCGACACCGCCTCCTTGAGGCGGCGCGGCGTCAATCGAACGATCGTCAACGACGGCTCACATCGTCAACGAGAACATTACGTGCGCCTTCGGGGTGCCGGCAAACATCAGCCACGGCTTCGTATCCGACGGCGTGGTCGATATGCCCGTGGTCGCCGTCGTCGCGAACGGGATGTACACGACGAACAGCGGGTTGCCCTGCTTCACCGTACCCGATGCCGCATCGAACGCGTCCTTCTTGCCAAAGATCTGATACAGCGACGCCGGAGCCGTCGGCATCTTGATTTTGCCCGCCTTCACTTCGGCGAAGCGCACGGTATCGACCTGGGCTCCCTTCACGCCGGACTCACGCAGGGCGCGGCCACGGGCCATGAACGGATCCATCGAGTCGTGGTAGCAGGACACATGGAACTGCTCTTCGGCAGGATCGTCGGCCAAGCACATCATGCCGTTCTTCGCGGGACGCAGCCATTCCAGCTTGCCCGCCGTCTTGTACCCCATCACGCCGGCGCCGTCGCGCAGCTCCTTCGGCAGCGCCTGAATCGCCGCCGTGATCTGTTGGGCCACCGGCGGCGGGGTTTGCGCACCGAGCGTGGCGCCGGTGATCGTAAGCGCCGCAGCACGGGTCAGGATCCAGCTGGTTCGGAACGACATGGTTCGAGCTCCCGGAGAAGACGGACGAAAAGTGACAGTTGTGCTTACTACCGTGGAGCATATTCTACGGCGTATATGGCCACCTCCACAAATCCGGTGTCCGATACCGACGCGCTGGTGCGCTTTGCCAGGCGGGTCTCGCACGACATCAACAACTTCTCGACCGTCGTCCGGACCTACAGCGAGCTGCTGCTTTCCGATCTCCCCGAGGGCGATCCGATGCATGCCGACGTGGCCGAGATCCATCGGGCGGCTGACGCGACCGTTCGGTATATCCAGCGCGTCACGCAGTTTTCACGTGCGGGGAACATGCGACGGGGCCCCACGTTGGTGGACGACGGCATCACCGACGCATGCGACTTCCTGGCGGCCGAGCTAGGCGGTCGGATTGTGGAGGTGGACCTTGGTGGCGGCCAGATTCAGGCGGACCCCAGCTGGTGGCGGGACGTGATGATCGAGCTGCTCCGCAACGCCCTCGACGCGGCCCCGGCGGGCAGCGTGATCGTGGTGCGCAGCGCGACGCAGGGCAGTACCGTCACGGTGGACGTCGAGGACGAGGGCGAGGGTATTCCGGCCGACTTGCAGGCGACGCTCACCGAGCCGTTCGTGACGGCCAAGCAGGGTGTGCGCGGAGCCGGAATCGGACTCGCTATCGTCGCCGCCTTCGTACACACGATTGGCGGCTCGATCCAGTTTGATCGGATCGACGGGGCCGCCGGTGCGCGCACCCGAGTGCGCGTCACCCTTCCCGCGTAGCGCGGGGACCTTGCGCGACCCGCGCTAGACGCGGTTGGCGGCGACCGCGTGAAGCAGCGCGTCGGCGATGCGGTCGAGCGGCAGCACATCCACCGCCGCGTCGAGCTTGACCGCTTCACGCGGCATGCCGTACACGACGCACGTCTCTTCGTTCTGCGCCACGGTGTAGGCGCCAGCCTCGCGCATGGCCAATAGGCCCTTGGCGCCGTCGGCACCCATACCGGTCAGCAGCGCGCCCACGGCATTGCGTCCGGCACTCCGCGCGACGCTTTGAAAAAGCACGTCCACGGCGGGACGCTGGTGATGCACCTTGGGACCGTCCTTCACGCGCACCGCCCACCGCGCGCCGCTCGCCTGCAGCACCAGATGCTTTCCGCCCGGCGCCACGAGCGCGAGACCGGGCACGGCAAAGTCCCCGTCCTTCGCCTCCTGCACCCGCATGGCACAGACCTGATCGAGTCGCTTGGCGAACGAGAGGGTGAAGTGTTCCGGCATGTGCTGCACGATCACCGTGCCTGGCGCATCGACTGGAAACCGTCGAAGCACGTGCTCAAGCGCCTGTGTGCCACCGGTAGAGGCGCCGAGGGCGATGATCTTGTTGGTGGTGTTCAGCGACGCGATCGCCGAGCGGCCGGGCACCGGCGGTGCCTCGGCGGTGTCCACGCGCTTTACGACGCGCGCATGCGATGCGGCACGCACCGCGCGCACCAGCTCCTCCGCGACATCGCCGGCGGCAAGAGACGAACCCGGCTTGGCGATGACATCCACTGCGCCCAGCGCGAGCGCACGTAGTGCCGTTTCGCTGTTCTGCGGAGTGAGTGAGCTCACCACCACGACCGGCAGCGGGAAGTGCCGCATCAGCTTGGACAGAAACGACAGTCCGTCCATGCGCGGCATTTCGATATCGAGCGTGATCACGTCAGGCCGCAACTGCACGATGCGCTCACGCGCGACGTACGGATCGGTGGCCGTGCCGACGACTTCGATGTCGTCATGCTTCGACAGCGCGTCGGAGAGGATACGACGCACAAGTGCAGAGTCGTCCACGATCAGGACGCGCACCACACCTGGCTTGCGCAGCGGTGAGCCGGAGCCGGGCAGCGGAGCACCCGGTGTGAGCGTCGTCGTCACGCGGCGCTCACAGCACCTTGGGAGAGCGGCTCCGCACCGTCACGTTCTCCGAAAAAGTAGAGCACCGCTTCGGCGCGACCGTCTTCTACTCCGAACATGATGCTCGCTGATGGCGCGTCGTCATCGCGCGACACGACGTCGACGCCCTCGTGGACATGCGGCGCCGACAGATGAAACACGGCCTCGACACCTGCGATCACGGGCAGCACGTTGCCACAGATCACGTTCGCGATCTCTCCGAGCGCATCGCGCTGCAGGGGACGCTGACGGGACGCATCCTCGCCCAGCATGTTCGCCGCGATCGACGACAGAATACTGGACGTGGCACGCAGCACGAGGCGACCGCGGAGCGGGCCGCGGAACTCCACCGACACCGCGACGTCGAGCGGGGCCGCGGCCTGTTCCGGCGAAAGCTCATGCTCCGGAAAAAGGAGCGCGAGCTCCTCAAAAGTCGCTGTCGTCGCTCGCGACAGGGACTGGACCGTAGTACTCGGCATCGGTAACTCCAGTAACACGCAGAATGGTATCGCGCAGGGTCTCTGGCGCGAACGGTTTACGGACAATCTCGGCACCTAATTCGTGGAGCGCCGCCAGACGGGTTTCGCTGCCTTCCGTGGAGACCACGATGACAGGCAGCGAGGCGGTTTCCGGTGCGGCGCGCAGACGCCGCAGCATCTCCTCGCCATTCATCACCGGCATATTGATATCCAGGAGCAGCAGGTCTATCCACTGTTCCTGTAGGACGAACAGTCCTTCTTCGCCATTGCCGGCCTCGTGGACCGTACCGAGCGGAAGTCCACTCATCCTGAGGGTGCGCACGACCATCTGCCGCATGACGGCACTGTCGTCGACTACGAGAACGTTAAAGGCCATGAGTCGGGTTCCAGTGCATCAGAGCTTACTTTCGGCGCCGTTGATCTTGAGCGTGACCTCGCCTGTGGCCACGTCCACCCACATGGTGCGGGACGTCTGTACTCCCCCGGTATCGTGCGCGTGCACGAGCACTCCGTTCTTCCACAGTAGCTTGCGCAGCGCGATCATGTTGCGCTTGCCGATCTGGAAGCGATCGTCTTCCTCCCGAGCGCCGGCGTGCGCGCCACCGGCCACCTTCACCTGCATTCGCTCTTTCTTCGCGCCGAGCTTGTAGCACTCTTTGAACAGGAGCGGCACGCCACTGTCCACGAACATGGCGGGATTGTCCTTCATCTTGGCCTCGTCGATGGTTCCCGTGGGCAACATGACGTGGAGCATCCCCGCTACGGAGACGACCGGATCATAAACCACGATACCAAGACAGCTGCCAAGGGCATAGGTGATGATCCGCTCGCCCGCCGTGTTCGACACTTTGACATCGGCGACACCAACGACTCGATCGACCGCGCGCACAGGCGCAATCGTACCCACGCTACTTCACGTAGACGGCAGGCTGCACATACCGGAAACGGTGTGTGAGGCCCGTGAGACTTTCCGAATGTCCTACGAAGAGATGTCCACCGGGACGGAGCAGCGCCCAATAGCGCTCGACGAGCTGCTGCTGGGTTGCTTTGTCGAAATAGATCATGACATTGCGACAGAGAATGGCGTCGAACGGCCCCTGCATCGGCCACCGTTCCATCAGATTCAGCTTCGCGAAATGGACCAGTCGCCGGAGCGGCTTGCCCGCCTCGCACACTTCGCGGCCCTGGGGGTCGCGCGTGCGGGTCCAGTACTTCTGCATCCACCCGGCCGGCACGTCGGCCATGTTCTCGGACGGATACGTGGCTGCCTTCGCCGTGGCCAGCACGCGATGACTGAGGTCGGTCGCGAGAATGCGTACGTCACACTTACTGATGTCACTGAAACTCTCATTGGCCAGCATCGCCAGCGTGTAGGGCTCTTCACCGCTCGAACATCCGGCGCTCCAGATCCGCACCGGTCCCTTCAACGTCGGGAAAACCGCCTCGCGCAGGTAGTCGAAATGCGACGCCTCGCGCAGAAAGCTGGTTTTGTTCGTGGTCAGCGCGTCGATCATCTCGGCAAATTCGCGGCGCGACGGCTCCTTCTCCACGAAGTCGAGATAGGCATCGAAGTCGGGCAGATTGAGCTTGCGCAGCCGCTTGGCCAGACGGGCGCGAACGAGCCCCTCCTTGCCCTCGCGCATGCGGATGCCCGCGTGCTCATGGAGCACCTCGGTGATTCGCGAAAACTGCGCGGGAGAGATCTCGCATTCCGTGAAGAACGCGCTGCTGGTGGTCGGGGCAGACATCGGAAAATCAGGCCGCGTGCGACTGCGCGGCTTCGAGCGCCGCGATCTCGCTGCTGGCGAGCACCTTGTCGATGTCGAGCAGCAACTTCACACGTCCGCCGGCCTTGCCGATGCCGAGCAGGAACTCCGTGCGGATGCCGGCGCCGAAGCTGGGCGCGTCCTCGATGTCCGCTTCCGCGATCGCGACCACTTCACTTACGCGATCGACCACGATGCCGGTCTGGATGCCGCGCATCTGCACGACGATGATACAGCTGTCCTCGCTGCCGTCGTACTCCATGCTGAACTTGCTGCGGAGGTCCGTGATCGGAATGACTTTGCCGCGCAGGTTGATCACGCCGCGCACGAACTCCGGCATGCGCGGGACGCGCGTGATCGGCTGCATGCCGATGATCTCGCTCACCTTCAGAATCTCGAGGCCGTACTCTTCGCTGGCGAGAAAGAAGGTGAGATACTTGCCCGCGCGGGACTGCGTGGCGACGGTGGCATCCGATTCAGTATGCGCGCTCATGGCTCGCTCGACTTGGAAAGAGGGTTCTCGGGTCGCACGACCCGTCTGCTGTGGTGTATCGGCGCCCCCTCGTCGGAGCTTGACTCGAACATGTGTTGCTCAAAGGTCCCAGCGACACCGGAACCCGCAATGACTACGTCGTGATCAGGCGGCGGCCTGTCGGTCGCGGCGCACAGGCGACGGCTCGTGGCTCTGCGCCAACGCTACGGTTTCGGTGACGTCAAGGATGAGTCCCACGCGACCGTCACCCAGGATCGCGCCACCGCTCACGCCCGGTACCTTCCCGAGGCCGTCGCCGAGCGTCTTGGCCACGACCTGTTGCTGGCCGAGGAGATCGTCCACCAGCAGGGCGGTACGGCGATCGCCGTCGCCGACGATCATCAGCAGCCCATCGAGCGGCGACTGCACCGCGCCGTGCACGTCAAAGAGACGGTGCAGGCGAATGATGGGCAGGAGTTCACCGCGCAGCAGCACCGCTTCGCCGCGTCCTACGACGGTCGAGAGCATCGACTGCTCCGGACGGAAGCTCATGTGGATATGCGTGAGCGGGATGATGAAGCGTTCGTCGCCGACGCGGACGAGCATGCCGTCGGTCACGGCAAGCGTGAGAGGCAGGCGAATCGCGAACGTCGTGCCCTTACCCGGCGCCGACGTGATGTCGATGCGTCCTCGAATCTTCTCGAGGTTCCGGCGCACCACGTCCATCCCGACGCCGCGTCCCGAAATGTCGGTGATCTGTTCGGCGGTCGAGAAGCCAGGCGCGAAGATCAGATTGAACACGTCGCTGTCCGTCATGCCCTTGTCGCTCTCGATCAAGCCCTTCTCGATCGCTTTCTTCACGATTTTATCGCGATGGAGGCCGCGCCCGTCGTCCTTGAGCTCCACCACCACGTTGCCTGACGCGTGATAGGCATGCAGACGAACCACACCGAGACGCGGCTTGCCGTTCGCGACGCGCTCATCGGGCCCTTCCACGCCGTGGTCCACCGCGTTGCGCACCATGTGCACGAGCGGATCGCCAAGCACGTCCACCATGTTGCGATCGATTTCGACATCGTCGCCATCGGTGACGAACTGCACCGTCTTGGCAGCCTTCGAGGCCGTGTCGCGCACGACGCGCGTGAGCTTCTGGAACGTGGCGCGGAGTGGGACCATGCGCATAGACATGCTGAGATCCTGCAGCTCGCGGACGATCTTGCCGGCGTGCGTGACCTTGCGCAGGAGCTCGTGCTGCTTGCCCGCGCCGAAGAGTTCGTCGCCGGCGATCATCGACTGCGCGATCACCAGTTCGCCGACCATGTCGATCATGCGGTCGAGGCGATCGGTACGCACGCGGATCGTGGCATCGGCGTTCGACTCCACGCGCGGCTTGTTGTTATTCCCGCTGGCCGCGGCCGCCGACGGCGAGGCGACCGCCGTGTTCGACGTCGTGGCGATCGGGAAGATGTCATCGGTGTCGGACACGGCCCGCACGGCAGCGGGCGCGAGCGGTTGGACCACCGGCAGCATGACGCCGTCCGCGTCGCGCGCGGGGTCATAGGCGGCGAGGGCGTCGAGGAGCTCGTGGTAGCCATCGGGAATGGGCAGCTTGCCGTCGCCGTTCAGGCCGGTTTCCACCGACATGAGCAGCGCCTTCAGCATGTCCGCCGAGCGCAGCGAAAGATCGGCGCACCCCTTGGTGTAGGCGATTTCCTTGTCGCGCACGCGACTCAACAGGGATTCCGCTTCATGCGCGAAGGCGGCGATGCGAGAGAGTCCCAGGAAGGCCGAGGTGCCCTTTACGGTGTGAAAGGCGCGGAAGACCGTGTTGACCGCTTCTTCGTGGTCGGGGAATTCCTCGAGTTGCAGCAGCGCGGCTTCGGAGTGCACCACGCACTCGTTGCTCTCCGTGATGAAGTCGGGGAGCAAGTCGCGGTCGGCATCATCCGGCAACTGATCGACGCCCACGTGGTGCTGCAGCGAGCGCGTCTGCTCGTGTGGCGCCTCGGGTTCGTCGAGCGCGAAGACGGGTACGCTGGCGGTCACGGCGGCGGCGGCCGTCTCCGCAGCGCGCGCCACGATGCGATCGGCCGGCGACACGCTGCCTTCGCTCGCGCGCATGGCCTCCTCGATCGCACCGCTGACATCGGCGAAGGCGGCGGGAATATCGGGTGCGGTGCCATTGACGATGGTGCCGAGCACGCGCGCCGCACGGGCGACAAAAGGCTGCGCGCGGTGCGGCACGCGATTCTCGAAGGCGAGATCGGTGAGCGCTTCGCGCAGCATCGCGAGATCGGCGGTATCGGTTGCTTCCAGCTGCATCAGCAGCGTGGCGGCATCATCGAGATTCAGAGAGGACACGGGCAAACCGTCGGAGGGCGGCAGTCGGTACCCAGGCGGGTACGATCATCATTGAGCAGTATCGGCTCGAAGGGTCATCAGGTTTACCACTGTCTACCGATTGGACACCGGAACGACGAACGGCCCGTACCGGTGAAGGTACGGGCCGCCGTGGTCACGCGTCGGAGCGGGGGGGACGCTACGCCGCGGGAGCGCGCACGGCAGTGAAGATCTCGTCGGCCAGCGCTTGACGTGTTTCCGCGTTGAGCGTCGAGGCATTCGGATCGTAGGTCGCTTCATCGGGCGCACCGTGCTGCCCGTTTGCAATAACCTTCACATGGTCCGCGTTGCTATCGAAAAGTTTGGCCACGTCGAGCAGCCGGTTCTCCATCTCGACCAGTACCGCCGATGCGTGTGAGAGCTGCTGCGACGTGATGTCCTGGAACTGGAGCGCACCCATCATGAGAAAGAGCTCGTCGCGCAGATTGGCGCGAATCCCACCGGCTTTCTCCCGATCAGGGCTTTCCCCGGCATCGATCGTATCGAGCTCGTCGACCATCTGCGTGGCGCGATCGCAGGCGTCCATGATGTTGATCGCCGCGTCCTCCGTTGCCGACGTGACTTCACGGATCTTCTCGTGCGTCGTCGCAAGCTTCTCGAGCGCCGTCGTCTGCAGCGCGGCGCGGCTCTCGCGCAAGCGCGACAAGACGTTCAGGATCTGCGCGTTCGCCTGTTCGAGAATCTGCGGAAGTTCGGACAGCGAGAGCAGCGGAACGATACGCGCCGACGGCTCTGCGGCGTCTCGGACATCATGCATGCCTGACAGCTCATGGTCGACGAGGCGGAGGGCCGCCTCGGACTCGTACAGGACTTCCTGCGCACGGCTACTGGTCATTGAACTGGTCCTCAGGCCGCGGCTGCCGGGAGGAGCGCGTCGATCTTCTCCTTCAGCACCTGCGGAGTGAATGGCTTGACAATGTAGTTGTTCACGCCTGCTTCCATTGCCGTCAGGATGTCTTCCTTCACGGAACGCGCCGTCACCATCAGAACGGGAACATGGCGGCCATCATCACGCGACCGGAGCACTTTCGTGAACTCAGTGCCGCTCATGTTGGGCATGTTCCAGTCCGTGATCACGAACTTGATCGAACTGTCGAACTTCGCCAACGCTTCCTGACCGTCGCCGGCTTCGACGGTGTCGTTGAAGCCGATCCGCTGCAGCGAATTGATTACGATGCGCCGCATAGTCGCGGAATCGTCCACCACAAGGAACTTCATACAGCCGGTCTCCTGATCGTGCCGGTCGGAGTGGGCCGCAGACCTACAGGTCGCCGCGCGTCAGAATGCGGCGCGCTACCTGGTCCACGACATCGAGAGTGTTGTAGGCGCCCGTGAGCACCTTCGTGCGTAGCTCAGCCACACGTTCCGGGTTCAGGGCGTTCGCCTGCTCAGTATTCAGGCGACGACCCGCGTCCGAAATCTGGACCGAGTCCGACTTGACCGGCTTGGTGGCCGGTGACTGCGTGATCTCCTGCGCGGGACGCTGGACGGCAGGGCTGCTCGTCGGCGTCGGGCGTAGTGGATCGAAACTGCTTCCGTGTATTCGCATAAGGGTTCCTCCTCCTCACATGGGACTATCGGCAGGAATGGCGCGCAACTTTACAGGTCGGAAGGATTTCCTTATCCCGGAAAGCGACGTCCCTGTCGCCCAGGTGGTGCGGGTGGAGCCCGTTCGGGACCTAACGACAGTCCCGGCGGTCGTGCAACGCTCTATCCGTTCGATCGAGCGGGGTAGCTGATATCGAGGGTGGGGGCCCGAACATCCATGTCCGACGGATCCCCCTGAAAGTGCACGGCGGCCCCGGTGTGCCACGGCTTTCCGTCCGTGCCGCTCACCAGGTAGGCCGCCTGCAATCGCAGCAGTTCGACCTCGTCATGCTCCATCAGTGCTTCGTGCTGGGCTGCCTGATCGAGCTCGTCCAGCTTCTCCTGCAACAGCGCGCTGAACGCCTCGGGGGTGGCCGATCGTACGGACATCGTTCGCGGGTCTCTGCTCAGCGGAGACGGTCAACCAGATGTGCTCCGGCGGCCGATCCGTATCCGAGACCTGCACTGCTCGCGCGCTGCACGGCGTCGAGCTCGCTCCGGATCTCGTCGGTCCGGCGCGCCACCTTGGCGGCCAGCTCCATCGTGACGCGGTGCGACGTGCTCAGCGCGGCGGACACTTCCGTGAGCAACGCGTCGGCGTCATCGACCGCCCGTTCCGTCGCCGCATACAGCGGGCTATCGGCGGTCGGACGTTCGAGACGCAACATCACGAGGTGTTCGCTAAGGTCCTGCAACATCTGATCGCGCTGTTCGAGGAGACTGAACAGCCGGTCGTCATCCTCTCCGACCGCATCGACCGCTTCGCGCGCGAGGGCATCGGCGCTGGCACAGATCGCCAGCGCTCCGCGAGCGGCGGCTTGACGGGCTTCGGGACTGCGTCGACCGAACCGACCGGCGCGAATGGTGTCGAAGGCGTTCATGATCGGGTTCCGTGTCACGCCGTCTTCAGCTTCGCGACGCCGACGTTACCGGCGGCCGCGGCGGCGGTGAAGCCGTCACGCAGCGACGTCGCGATGTTCACGAGCTTGCGCAGCGTGGCCACGTCACCGCGCTGACCGATGTCGACGAGTTCGTAGAGCATGAACTGATAGAGATCGGCCAGCTGATTGGCGAGCGGTCCACCTTTCTCGAAATCGAGCGTAGCCAGCAACTCGCCGACCAGACCACGCGCGCGTCGCAACGACGTGACCCGCAACTCGACATCCTTGCGGTCCATCGCGATCCGCGCGCGCTCCAGGTTCACCACCAGCTGTTCGAACACGATCACGACGAGTCGCTCGGGAGATGCGGACTGAATCTCCATTTCGCGATACGACGAGGACTGGCTGGCGTAGGACATCGGGACGGTGGCTAGAGTCAGAACAGATACGAAAACTGCGTCACTCGTGAGTATCGGCAGTTACTGGTTGCCCTGAAGTCCCTTGACGCTCGAAAGCAGCGAACTGCTCTGCGAGGTGAGACGGCTCATGGCTTCTTCCATTCGCGTGAACTGCGCCACGAGCTGTTCGCGCTTGAGTTCGATACGCTTCTGCGCATCAGCCTCGCGCTTCTTCAGCAGAATCGTGTTCTGATTGATGTTCTTGAGCTGGGCGCTGATCGTACCGACGCCGAACTGCGTTGCGTTGTCGGTCGCCGTCACGAACGCCTGACCTACACCGGTGAAGCCGAACAGGGTTTCAATCTCGCCCGGCTTGTCGGCAAGGGCCGTCTTGAAGGTGTCCTGGTTAAACGTCAGGATCCCGTTGCGGTCGAGCGTCACCCCGGCGATGGTCAACTTATTGTACGTCGGGTTGCTGCTCACATCGGTACGGAGCGCTTCCTGAAACGTGCTCACCACACCGCGTAACAGCGTATCGGCGTAGAGCGGTGCATCACCCAGACGCTGCTCATCGAAGAACTTCCGGATCTCGTTGTACGAGTCCACGAACTTCTGCACGGAGTCGACCGTCCCCTTCACGTCCCGATCGATGGTCACATCGATCTCCGTGCCGGGTTCGGCGGTGCTCAGTGAGAGCGTGACGCCGGCAATGGCATCGGTGATGTTGTTGGTCGACCGCGTGACTTCGCGACCGTCCACCCGGATCACCGCATCCTGACCCACCTGTAGTTCACGACTGCGTCCGGCCACCGACGTGGTCGCCGATCCGAGCGAGCCACTGGACCCGTCGGCGTGCGTGACCGACATCGACAGTGACAAGCGCGAAGCACCGCCGGTGCCATCGGTGAGACGAATACGACCGTCGCTCCCGAGGGCCGCCGTGGCCGTACGCGAACCCGAGCCGAAACCCGTGGTGGCATCATTCACCTTGTCGAGCAGCGTCTGCATGGTATCGTTTGCGCCAACGACCAGTCCGATCGTCACGGCGGTGCCATCACCGCGCATCCCGCGGATGTTGATGGCATCGCCGACGGCCAGATTGGACGCCGAGCCTCCGAACTTGAGCCCGACCAGCGACGTCGCGGCACCAGCGACGGCATCGGCCGCATCGGTGTACACGGGCGTCTGCACCGTCTGCTTCACACTGCCCGTGGTGCCGGCGGCAAAGCCGAGCGCGTCGATGACGGACTGCGAGCCGGCATCACCATCCACCGCCGTGACGTTGCCGTCGACGACCAGGCGATAGCGCGTCTCACTGCCGTAGGCTTCGGATTCTACCGACGCCGCACCCCCAGCCGCGTTGATCTTGGCCGCGATCGACGCAATCGATTCGGTAGCCAGATCGGCCGTGATCACCGTGGTGCCCACGCGAATCGAGGCCGGCTGCGGGGACACGGCCAGTCCGAGTGCGGCGGCGGCAGCGAGACTGGCCGACGACACTGGCTTGCTACGCGTGTCGATGAACCCGAGCTCGCGCGCCATACCACCGGTGCCGTCGACAATGGCCACGCCGGACGCACCGGCGGTCTTGGCTGTCAGCACGAGACGACCGGCGGTGCCGCCTTCGCTCACGATGGCCGCCGTCACCCCAATATTGGCGTCGTTGATCTTCGTGCGGATGTCCGCCAGTGACTCCGTACCGACGATGTCGATCGAGGTGCCGTTGATCGACAGGGATCCGGTCAGTCCTCGCGCCGCCGTGGTGTCCGCGACCGAGGCGCCGCCAATCTTCGCCGTGTCGGCGAGTTGCAGCACCTCAACACGATAGCGCCCCGGCGTCGCCGTCAGCGAAGCCGTAGCAGACAACAACGTGCGGGACGTGCTCGGACTGGGCGGGACGGTCGCCAAAAAGCCGCCGAACCCGGTGCGCCGCAGATTGCGCGCATTCGTGTTCAGCGTTTCAACGAGGCCCTGCATCTTGGTCCACGCCGTCTTCTGTGCCGCGCGCTTCGTAATGCGATCGGTGATCGGTGTGACCTGACGGGCTTCATAGGCCTTGATCGTCGAATCGACGATATCGCCCCATTGAATGCCGGTGCTCAGTCCACTGATGTTGATCGGACTCGACATGCGTTCCTCCTACTGCTTTTCTAAGGCCAGACCCCGGGGCCGGCAAACTCGCCGACCCCGGGGTTAATCACCTACTGGAGAACTTCAGGTTTAGCGGAGCAGCTGGAGCACGTTCTGGCTGCCCTGGTTCGCCTGCGACAGCATGGCCTGTGCAGCCTGCGTCAGAATGTTGTTCTTGGTGAATGTGGCCATTTCTTCCGCCATGTCGACGTCGCGGATGGTCGACTCGGCCGCGCGGACGTTCACGACGGCAGACTTCAAGTTCTGCACCGTGTAGTCGAGCACGTTCTGGCCGGCACCGATGTTGGCGAGCGTGGAGTTCACCGCATCAAGGGCCGTGTCTGCATTGGCGAGCGTCGAGCTCGCGGAGAGCGCCGTCAACGTGAGCGCGGCATTGACCGTCACCGTGCCGTTCGAGGACGAATCAGAAACCTGGAACGTGAGCGAAGCGAACACCGAGGCGCCCTGGAAGTCCGCATCCGCCAGGATACGAGCCGACTCAGTCTGGAGCGTGGCGATTTCGGTACCGAGGGTGGCCGATACGGTGCTGTTGTTACCCGTCGACTCCTTCTGCGTGATCAGTTCCTTCTGACGTTCGATGATGCGCTGGATCGTGGACGCTGCACCTTCCGCGATCTGAAGCATCGCATTGCCCTGCTCCGCATTCGAAGCCGCCTGCGTGAGCGACCGGCTCTGCGTGCGAAGCTTGTTGGCGATCGAGAGACCAGCCGCATCGTCAGCCGCACGGCTGATCTTGAGGCCAGAGCTCAACTTCCGCATGCTGTTCTCCGTCGCCATGTTGTTGACGAAGATGTTGCGCGAAGCAGTGATGGCGCCGACGTTCGTGTTGATACGCATGAGACTATCCTCCGTGATGTTTACTCTGAGGCATCCGTGCCTCGCCCGGATCCGACTATCGAATCGCGGTCAGATGATATTGTCGTCCGAGCCCGAAAGAACTTGAGCGGGAGATTTCGAATGCTCCGCCGGGATGGAACACAGCATCACATTTCGGGCGCACCTGACACGCTCGTGGCGTGCAGCGTCACATCAGCGGCGCATCGCCCCTGTTGCCGCACATGACACAGCGCCCGAGTGACATCGAAGCGTGGCTCGTGGCGGGCCAGACGGCGCTCGATGCCGGCCAGCATACCGACGCCGCCGCCGCGTTTGCGCGCGTGCAGGACGCGCTGCCCGGCGAGATCACCGCAGCGCTGCTGGTCGCCAACGCCTGGCGGCTGGCGGGCAACACAGTGGCCGTGCGTGATGCGCTGCTCTCGGTCTTTCGGCACGCGACCGACGCCACGTCCGGCACCGGTTTTATAGAAAGCGCCGACGTCACGGCGATCTATGAACTCGGTGCGGCGTTACTCGACGCCGGCGCGCCCGCCGAAGCGAGGCACCTGTTCGAGCGGGTCGTACGAAAACGCCCTAAGGACCCAGCGGCGCTGGGCGCGCTGGCCGGTGCGACGCGGGCTGATGGCGATCCGCAGCGGGCATGGCCGATCGTACAACGCGCGATGGCGATCGCGCCCAAGCAGCCGGCGCTGCTGCTCACGGCCGCCCAGATCCGACACGCACTGGGCGATCTCACCCGCGCGCGGTACTGGCTCGATCGGGCGGAAGCCGTGCGTCCGGCCCATGGACCAACGAGGCGTCAGCGCGCGCTGACCTCACTCCTCGCGGGCCCGAGCGCCGACGGCTGGGCGGACTTCGAACACCGCGGATTGCCCACCCCTCCCACCACCGGCGCGGCCGCGTGGCACGGCGAGCCGCTCGAGGGGCAGACGATCCTGGTCACGGCGGAACAGGGCCAAGGCGACAACTTCCAGTTTCTACGATTCGTCGCCGCGCTGACGCGGCGCGGCGCAGGGCGCGTGGTGGTGGAGTGCCATCCGGGCGCGTTGTCGCTGTTCATCGCGAGCGGCTTTGACGCGGTCGCGAAGGGCCACGCTCCAGTCACCGACTGGTACGTGCCGATGCTGTCGCTACCGCATTGGTTGGGAACGGGCAACGACGTGGCCAGCAGCGACATCCCGTATCTGCGCACGGGGGCGGCCGCGCGATTGAGTGCGGCTCCGTCCGGGCATCGTCGGATCGGCGTCGTCTGGCGCGGGAATCCGGCGTTTCCGGCCACGACGCTGCGGGACTTCGACCCGACGCTGCTCCCGCGCCTGCTGGATATCCCGCACGTCGAGTGGGTGTCGCTGCAGGTTGGCGCAGCGGACAGCGAGACGCCAGAAGCATTTCTCAAGCCGAAATTGTCTTTAAACTGGCTTGATACTGCCCTATTACTGGAACATATAGACGCCCTTGTAAGCGTGGATACGGGCATTGCGCACTTGGCCGGCGCCATGGGAGTTCCCACCGTCATCCTGCTCCCGTTCACCCCCGATTGGCGCTGGGGGCTCGGCGTTGCCGGCACGCCATGGTACCCGGCGGCGCGGCTCATCAGACAGCGCGCGCCGCGTGACTGGGCGAGCGTGGTCGACGCGTTGACTCGCGCCCTCGACTCGTAGCGTCCGGCAGATTCTGCCGGATCCGGAGGACGACGTTGCCGATTCACGTCGCGCCAGATGCCCGGCAAACCTGCTAAGATGTTGAATAGCAACGACTTGAATATGGCACAGTCCGTGCATTTGAACGGATCGTCATGCCTGTCTCCTCGTCGATCCATACTCCACGCGCGAATCAGCGTGCCTCACTCGCGCCAGCGTCTGCGCGCGGGGGCCGCTAATGCGTCCGGTCGTCTGGGTAGGGCCGGTGTTCGAACCCACCGGCTATGCCGACGAGGTGCGCGGAATGGTTGCCGCCCTCGAGGCGGATCGCGTTCCGGTCAGCCTGCGCAGTAGCACCAGTGACGCTCGGGGATTTCGCGAGACCCTGAGCGTCGACCACTTGGCCGCACTGACGCGGTGCATCGAGCGTCCGGTGCCAGGCCCGTTCGTTCAGGTCCAACACTCGACGATCGACAGCTTCGCGCCCCCCCACGAGGAGGCGGTGTACTCGGTTGGGCGCTCGATGTTCGAGACCGACGGACTTCCCGGACACTGGGTCGCCGGTGCGAACGCGCTGGACGAGCTGTGGGTGACCGGCGACTTCAACGCGCAGACCTTTCGTGAGGCCGGCGTCCGCGTGCCCATGCACGTCATTCCCGGTGGCATAGACAGTCAGCTCTTTCACCCGGACGGCGCACCGTACGCGATCCCCGGCGTTCGCGGAACCGTCTTCCTGAGTGTCTTCGAGTGGCGCTTGCGCAAAGGGTGGGATGTGCTGCTGCGCGCATGGGCAGATGCGTTCTCGCCCGATGACCACGTCACCCTGGTCATTCGCGCCTATCCCATCGGCAACGTGGACGGCCGACGAAATGCCGACATTCTCAACGAGCGGATCAACCGCTTCCTCGTCGAAGCCTGTGGACGGCGTCGTGCCGATGTCGCCCGGATCGTCCTGATCGGCGAGCGGGTGCCAGCGCGCGATCTGCCCGCCTTGTATCGCATGGCCGACAGCTTTGTGCTGCCCACGCGAGGGGAAGGGTGGGGTCGCCCTTTTATGGAATCGATGGCGTGCGGCGTACCCGTGATCGCGACGAATTGGAGCGCGCATCTCGCATTCCTGAACACCGACAACGGCTATCTCATCGACGTCGACGGCCTCGTGCCCGCCGACGCGACCGAAGTGTCGGTGTACGCCGGGCAGCACTGGGCAAACCCCAGCGCACCGCACCTGAGCGTCCTCTTTCGCCGCGTCCATGCCGACCGCGCCGAAGCACGGGCACTCGGCGCACGCGCGCGACAGGACATGGTCACCGACTGGCCGTGGTCTCGGGTCGGTGCGGCGATTGGTGCACGCCTGAAGGACATCGGTCGGACCGTGGATGCCATGCGCAGACCGGCCGGTCGTGTCGCAGCGACCGAGGCCTCGACGGCAGGCGTGATCGTCGAGGGTGGGAGCGGCAACACACGGCGCCGTCATTCCAACGCCAGCGAATGGCTCTTCGCCCTCCATGATCGTGGCCGCGTTCCGTACGCGTGGCGCACCGACGAACACGGCGTACGACCCTCTTGGTCATCTCCCGCAATCGTGGCCTGGCGGCATCTCCGCAGGACGCTGCCTGCGGTGGCCGTCCATCTCACCGTGCTCGACGAGAAAGCGCTCGTCACCAGTCCGCGCACGCCATCGCAGGGCGCATGGGTCATCGACACCGGCAGCGTCGTGACCGACCGCGTACCACCCTGTTTGGTCACGTCATTGCGCGATCGTGCCGATATCGTCGTCGTCCCACATGACGCGGCGCGTGCCGCCGTACTCGCGATCGGCGCCGACCCGGCACGTATCGTCGTGCTCCCGGCGGCAGTAGACGCCAGCCACTTCACACCGACCGGTGCGCCGTACGGCAGACCGGCGACCGCTGCGACCCGCTTTCTCCTGATCGGTGGAGACCAGCCGCACCGCGCACTGGCACGCGTGGTCAGTGCCTACGAGCGCGCCTTCACCGCCAGCGACGATGTGCTGCTGCATCTCGTGCTGCCATCCCGCCTCCGGGAAGACCTGAGCGCCTGGAGCGCCCGGCTCATGGCCGACGTGTCGGCCGGCCGGCGACATCCGAATCTCCCTGCGCTCTGGGTCGACAGTTCGCCCATGACGTATGATGAAATGCCGTCGCTCTATCGTTCGAGCGACGTGCTGTTACACGTGGGCACGGCGACCGGTCGCGGACGCACGATCCGTGAGGCGATGGCATGCGGGGTTCCGGTGATCGCCACCGACGATGCGCTGTCGCGACAGATCGTCGGTGCGGATGCCGGCTGGCGTGTGCCGCCATTCGGCGATACACCGGCCGCCGCGGACGCGTGGCGTGAGACGCTGATCAACCGCATGCACATGGCAACCGACATCGCGTCGCGACTCGAAAAGGCGCGGGCCGCGCACGAGCGCTCACGCACGTTCGCGACGATCGACGCCTGCCGGAGCGCGATGGTTGATTTGCTGACGCAGTGGGACACGCTCACACCGCGCTCGCAGAGCGTGGAGACGCCGTCGGCGACGACGCGGCCCTTCGCGCTGCAAGCGCCGCGCGGCCTCGTGATCCTAGCGCACGCCGACTGGCACAACGGCATGTTGCCTGCCATCGCCCGCGCCTTTGCCGGCGCCTGCTCGACCGACGATGACGTCACGCTCGCGATCTGTCTCGACCCGGCGCAAGGTGTAAGCGCCGAGGACGCGACCGACCGCCTTCGTGCAGCGATGCTACTGGCCGGCGGCAGCGACGCGCAGTGGCCGGACGTGCTACTCATCGAGGATGCGTTCGACAGCGACACACAGCGTCGCTTGCGCGCAGCGGCCGACATCGTCGTCGCCGTGCGTGATCCCGCCGCCGCCACGGCCGCGCGAGCGGCGGGGTGTGCGGTGATCGACTCGCTGCTCCCGTCTGCATGGCACGCCGCGATCGCGCACCAGTATCCTCGTGAACTTTCTTCCAGACTGTCTGCATGAGTGCCCATGAGTAATCCACTTTGCCGCAAGGTTGCCGTGTGCGCGCTGTTTCGGAACAGTGCCGCGTACATCGATTACTTTCGCGCCGTCATGACGGCGCAGGCACGCGATCACATCGAGCTGGCGTTCTCACTGGTCGAGGGAGACTCCACCGACGACTCGCACGCGCGCCTTCAGGCATGGGCTGCAGCGGACCGCCGTGTCACCCTCTCGAAGGTCGACGTCGAACCAGTGGCCGACTTCGCCGATCGCGTCAGCAAGTGGGCGATGCTCGGCAATGTGGCCGTCGAGCAGGCGCTTGCTACCGACTGCACCCATGTGCTCTGGTGCGAAAGCGACCTCGTGCTCCCTTTCGATCTGCTCGACCAGCTGCTGGCCGAACCAGCGGATATCGTAGCCCCCGCCATCTTCCTCGGCACACTGTTCTACGACACGTGGGGATTCCGCGGATTGGACGGCGCGCGCTTCAGCAACGAAGCGCCCTACCATCGCGAGTTTCGCCATCACGCCCGTGTGCCGCTGAGCAGCGTCGGCAGCTGCGTACTGTTCCGGCGAGAGCTGTTCGATCAGGGGGTTCGCTTTCGCGGCAGCTATGACGACGGACTGCTCGTTGGTGTCTGCCGAGATGCGGCGGCACTCGGCTTCCAGACGTACATGGACAGCCGTATTGCCATCGTGCATCCCACGTCGCTCTGGAAGCGCCAGCAGTACACACTGGGTGCGGTCGACGTCCAGTGCTTTCGACCGGAGAACCAGGACCTGCTGGCGCGCGCGGCGCAGCGGGTCGTCTCGGACGTTCGCATCACCATCGGCAGCGTCGACATGAGCGGCGACCATCCCGTCTTCGCGCCGGTGCATGACATCATGCGCGCCCATCTCGCGGATACGCCGTTTGCTGTCCGCCTCCGTCTCGCCTCAGAACGCGACAAACAGTACGCGCTGATCCTTTCTGATCTCCCCGCTCCCCGGGTCCTGCCATGACTGCCATCCGCTATCCGGTCACCGAGCCCCATCTCGATGACAACGACCGCTCGCACCTGCTCGACGCGTTCGATTCGGGCTGGATCAGCTCGCAGGGACCGTATCTTCAGAAGTTCGAGCGCAACTTTGCCGAGTTCGCCGGAACGACGCATGCGTTAGCCACCTGCAACGGAACGACGGCCCTTCACCTCGCGCTGATGGCGCTCGATCTGAAGCCGGGACAAGAGGTCATCGTGCCGACGTTCACGTATATCGCCTCGGCGAATGCGGTGCACTACTGCGGCGCCGTGCCGGTGTTCGTCGACTGCTCGGCCGATACCTGGAACGTGGATCCGGCAGCGGTCGAAGCGTCGATTACGGAACGTACAGTCGGCATCATGCCCGTACACCTCTACGGTATGCCCTGCGACATGAACGCACTCGCGGACATCGCGCGGCGGCACAACCTGTGGCTCGTGGAAGACGCCGCTGAAGCGCATGGCGCGACGGTGAACGGCAAACGCGTCGGCAGCCTCAGCACCATCGCCAGCTTCAGCCTCTTCGGCAACAAGATTCTGACAACGGGAGAAGGCGGTGTCGTGACTACCAACGATCCGGAACTCGCACGGCGCATGGAGCTGCTTCGCGGGCAAGGCATGGATCCGTCGCGTCGCTACTGGTTTCCGATCGTCGGCTACAACTACCGCATGACGAACCTCGCGGCCGCACTCGGCGTATCTCAGCTCTCCAAAGCGGAGCGTCTGATCGCTGCGCACCAGCAAGTACATGCGTGGTATCGCGAGGCGCTTGGTGACATGCCGGGCCTTGCGTGGCAGGGCGAGCGGCCGGACACCATCAGCGTGCAGTGGCTCACCAGCATCCGGCTCCGGGCTGCCGAGCATCGGCCGGGGCTGCGCGACGAACTCATGGAGCGCTTGCGAGCAGACGGCATCGATACGCGTCCGTTCTTCTATCCGATGCACAGCCTGCCGCCCTACGAGTCGTCTCGCCCGTTTCCAGTCGCGGACGCCATCGCGTCGTCAGGCATCAACATTCCGTCGTCACCTCGGCTAACCCGCGACGATGTATTCGTAATCGCCGATCGCATTCGACACCATGTCGAAGAGATCGAACTCGGAGACGTGTTCGGTGGCGTGTCGGTGTCGGTGTCCGATGCAACTGGCGTTCCGGGTACTGAACGGATTGCCGCGTCGGCGGCCGCGTGAACAACACCGGCGCGGGTACGATCAAAGTCGCCATTCTCGGCGCCGGCGGATTCGCCCGCGAGGTGTGGTGGGCCCTCCTCAATGCGCAGGCGCACCAGAGTGCGCTTCGCTTTGAGCCGGTCATGTTCGTGGACCGTGAACCGCGGGCGACGTTGTTGAAAGGACTGCTAGTTGGCACGCTCTCCGACGTCCCCGACGACGCGTTCCTGGTGTGTGGCATCGGCGGAATGACCGACATCAAGGACCGCGTGGTTTCAGCAGCGCGTGCCGAAGGGTACCGATTTGCGCCGGCGATCATCGCTGCGGGTGCGCGCGTAGGACCCGACGTGGAGATCGGCGAGGGCACGATCATCTGTGCGGGCACGATTGCCACCACCGACATCGTGATCGGCGCGCATGTGGCCATCAATCTGGATTGCACCATCGGGCATGATGCCGTCGTCGGCGACTTCGTCACGGTGTCTCCGGGCTGCCACATCTCCGGCGGCGTACACCTCGGCAGCCACTCGTACATCGGCACCGGCGCCTCGATCCTCGAGCATGTCTGCATCGGTGATCACGCCATTCTCGGAGCCGGTGCCGTGGCCACGAAGGACATCGGCGAATACGCGCTCGCCGTTGGCGTGCCAGCCGTTGTGAAGAAGATCCGCCAGCCGGCCTGAGCGCCACCTCTCCACTCTCTGCGATCGACATGACCAGCTCCGTCCTCTCTTCTTCGGTTTCCTCACTTGCACAGCGCAACCTCGAGGCGATTCGCGATGTCATCGGATCGCCAGCGCTGAACAGTGCGACTGCCGACACGCTTGAACAGCTCGCGCCGGACGATGTCAATAAGCCGCGCTTGATCGAGTGGCTACGAGAGGGCGCCGCACGACAGGAGCGTCGCTTCGAAATTCGGTCTGCCCTGCGGGCGATCGCGCATGCGACGCAGCCGCGCAGCTATCTCGAGATCGGTACGCGTCGCGGGTGGAGTCTCGCGCAGGTGCTGGCCGAGTCGCCGGAGGTTCAAGCGTACTCCTTTGATTGGTGGATGCACGACTACGGCGGCGTGGACAATCCTGGTCCGGGATTCGTCCGCAATGAAATGCGGCGCGTGGCGCCCGATCATCGAGGCGCCCTGCACTTCCTCTCGGGGAACAGCCACGACACGCTTCCCGTCTTCTTTCAGGAAGTGCAGCTGGGCCCGGTCGAGCTCGACGAAGTCGTATTGCTGCGAACCGGCGAAGCAGCCCCGCGCATGTTCGACCTGATCACGGTGGACGGGGATCACACGGCACTGGGCACGTGGTGGGATCTCGCCGACGTGCTGCCGCACATGGCGGTTGGCGGTGCACTGGTGTTCGACGATCTCCTCGATTCGTCCGATGAGTTGCTGGGTGACTCGCCGAGCAGCCGGTACGCAGACATTCGTTCACATCCCGACGACCTGCGCCCCTCGCTCCTCTGGCTGTGGGAACACGTGAAGTCGGTGCTGGACGGCTGGGAGTTCATCGAGTCATTCGACTCGATCGTCCCGATCGGGATCGCGGTGCGCATGCGCTAGCGCATGCGATAGCGCCCGCGGGTACTACGCGAGCGAGACGCTCGCCATCAGCGCACGCGCTGACGCCGTCCAGGAAAGCCTCTTCGATGTCTCCACACCGGCCAGATTCACCGCCAGTTCACTGTGCTGACGTTCGCCGTGTACGTCCCGGAGATGTTGTACTAACTGTTCATGCTGCGGGTCGCCCCACGCGGCCCAGCGGCCAGCGTGCTCGCCCGGCACCGACTCTTCGAGCGCGTCGATAGCGACCAGCTTCGCATTGTCCGCGGTGAGATAGGCCGTGTGCGCCGTGCACGCCGATGCGATGACGCGCTTGCCCATGGCGAGCATCTCGAGCGCCTCGAGGTTCCAGCCTTCCGCGCGCGCCGGGAATACCGCGCAATCGGCGATCGCCATCGCCGCCGCCAGATCCTTCTGGTGCGGCAATGGTTTCGTCACCAGCGTGATTCGCGAGGCCATGGGCGATTGCTTGAACGGTGCCAGCATCTCGTCGAGTCGCACCGCATCGACGAACGCGTTGTGGCAGATGAGTACCAGTTGCACGGCGTCTTTCGGCGAAAAGGCCGCCTCGAACGCGCGGAGCAGCTCGCGCTGACCTTTCCGGGATTCGAGTTTCCCCACGCTCATGAAGACCGTATCGCGACCGCGCTTACTGGCGGGAGCGACCTGCTCATTGAACACGGTACGATCGACACCAAGCGGAACGATGTCGATCGGCGTACGCCAGATGCCGTTCTCCAGCAGCACGGTGCGCGCCCACTCGCAGGTCACGATAAGGCGATCCTGCCGTTCTAGATGGTGTCGTTCCGACGCGTTAAAGCTGTCCAGTTCGAAAATGGGGAAGCCGATACGCGGCCCGCGACCGACATGCAGTGCCAGATCGAACTGCTGCGAAAGGCGCACACTCGGCGCGGTGTCGTCGAACTCCCCCTGGCGGGCCAATGCCGCACCAAGCTGATCATTCGTCACGATGCTTCGGTCGACGCTCCCCAGCGGGAAGTACGCGACCGGCACATCGAGCTGCGTGAACTCGCGCAGCAGGTGAGCACCGACGACACCATACCCGGTCCGACAGTACGGCGCGATGAAGGAAAATCGGTCGGATGGAAGCGGCGTCGAAGTCGTCGAGGCAGACGACGGCGTACGGGCGACGGCCGGAGTACGCTCCTCCATCACGATTGCGCTCACGGGCTGCGCTGTCGCCGTGCCGGCGATGGCGATTACCGGTGTCTTCACGTTCCAGTCGGCCGTGGCGAACAGTGCCGGTTCACCATCCGCATCGCGCATCTCGTGTATGCCGAAGCCCGCCGACTGCAGCAGTGCGCACACGTCGGCGTGGACGGTCTCGGAGGCGTTGACCGACGGGGAGAGGCAGATCGCGACGACCCGCCCGAGCACGATGAGCGCATTGAGGCTTTGCAGCACCGGTGCCAGCGAGGTGGCGTCGGCATGCACGAATACGCGCCCTTCGATGCCGACGCGATCAGCCACCAGCGTGACCAGCCGATCATGAGATAGATCGGCGTGCACAAATGCGTCGAGCCAGCCGCCGACGTCGCGCGCCGCGCTCTGCAGCAACGGGAGGGTTCCCGTCTCGTCATCGAGAACGAAGACGCTGGGCAGGCCGGTCGGCGCCGTTACGGCCGACAACGAGACGAAGCCGAACCCTGGTGCGACATCGACGAGCGCATCGCCTGCTTCCAGTTGCGCATCGAGGAACAAACGAAGCTCCGCGACGACGCCGGCAGACTGTTCCTGCTCTACCGTGTCACGCCATGCCGCGTGCGATGGCTGTGCGGGGATGTGAAATCGGGGGGCGCCGTCCTCGCGGAGCTGGGCGCTCTCGAGCGCGGGCACGATCGGCGTCGATGAAGACGTGGACGGCACGACCGTTACGACAGCCGCAGCCCGTCTTCCGCCATCGGATACGCGGACAGATCCATCGGCTCCCGCAGCGAGTACTGCTCGTCACGGTTGACCACCTGCTGCGCGAGGCCTTTGCTGATATTGAACACGATCGGTGCGCGGAAATTTCCGGTGACCGGCTCACTCGGTGTCATCGGCAAGGCGACCATCACCAGCGCCAGCGCATCGGTCGGCTCCACGATTTGCAGCGCATCGCGCTCCGAGTCACCGAGATCGATGCCGTAGTCGGTGTGCCCGACAAAGGGATCGGCCAGCACGAACGTCGTCTGCGGCTCGTCGACCGAGAGCAACCACCACAGGCCCTGACGCGCCGCGGGTAGTAGCGCGTAGGCGGTGCGCTCCGGGAAGCCCCACAACGCTTCCGTGAAGTGCATTACGGCATCTCCGCTCACTTCGATTGTGCCAACGGCCGGCGACGTGATTGTGTACGTCGTGGTGCTGCGATCCTGCTGGTCCATGACGGCGTGACTCATCAACGTCAGAGGTAATTGGCCAGGCTGAGTCCGAGGATACGCGAAGTCGCGCTCATCGCCGCCTGATAGAGCGTCTGCTTGCCTACGAGTTCCACCATCGCCTTGTCGATCTCGGTGTCGCGCAAGTCGGAGCGGAATGCCTTGAGGTTCAGTTCCATCAAATTGAGGTTGACCGTGGCGGTTTCCAACTCGTTGATGCGGGCGCCCTGCGTGCCGATCAGCGACTGTACGTTACTGTTCGCCGTCGTAATACGGTCCGCGGCGGCTTGAATCGCCGTCGGATCATTGTTGCCCAGTGCCGTCGAGAGCGCACGCAGCGACTCGAGGGCGTCGGTGTCGATGAACACTTCCGTGCCGTTGTGCGTGGGCGTGACAAAGGTATTGTCGCCGATCTCGAGCGTGATATTGCCGCTCGGGTTGACCGGGTTGCCCGCTAGCGTCAACCGCGAGAAGCTGCCGGTTGCCGGTGCCGGCGTGGCAAACGGCGCTTCTCCGGCGCGATTGCCGCCGAACAGATATTCGTCCCCGATGCGCGTATTGCCAAGGTTCGACGCGAAGTTGATGAGCTGATCGACTTCCGCCTTCACAATGAGGCGGGACTGCGGATTCGCCGTTCCGCTCGCCTGCCCGATGCCAAGCTCGATGCCGCGCGTAAGTGCGTTCGTGAGCTGGTCGAGCACGTTCTCTTCGGTGGCGGCGCGGGCGATGCCGCTGTCGACGTTTCGCTTGAACTGCGAAAGCGCACGCATCGAACTGCCGATGCGCACGAGCTCACCGCCGCTCGTGGGGTTGTCGGACATCTTGCGCAGGCGAATGCCCGAAGAAATGTCCTCCCGAATGCGATCGAGCCCCTGCAGGTTGGCCTGCAGGCGCGATTGGCTATTCCGGGTGATGATCGAGTTGGTGACGCGCATCTGACCTTTGGATTCGGTGACCGTTACATCCCCGAGGGGTTGCAACACGGTGCCGGCATTCCTCTACCAGTATCGGACTGGTGAGCCGTTCCTTTAGCAACGCGCTATTCTTCGCGTTTTTCAGAGGATGCGGCTAATTTTGCCGGGTTGCCGATTCGGATTCCCTTCTGCGGCATCCTCCCGACGCCTCCCTTCGTCCCAGCGTTGCTCCGCCATGGCCACAATTCTGTACGTCGATGACGAGCCAAGCGTCGGACTGATTCTCGAAGATTCGCTCGCCCAATCCGGCCATACGCCGATCGGCGCCCGAAGCGTGCCGGAAGCGCTCCAGATCCTGGAGCGGGGTGGCATCGACCTGATCATCTCCGATTATCGAATGCCGGGACTGACGGGGCTGGAGTTCATCCAGCTGCTCGCGCGGGAGGGGTACGACATCCCCCTGATCATGCTGACGGGGCACGCCAGCATCGAGCACGCCGTGGCCAGCATCAAGGCCGGGGCGATCGACTACATCACCAAACCGGTCCGTCCCCAGCAGCTCGAACTGGCGGTGGATCAGGCGCTCGAGTTCGTGCGCCTGCGGCGCGAGAACGAGACGCTCCGCAAGGAAGTGATGCAGTTCCGGAACGAACGGCAGATCATCGGTGACTCGCCGGCAATCCGCCGGATCCTGCAAACGGTATCGATGGCCGCACCGACCCGCGCGACGGTGCTGCTACAGGGCGAGTCGGGGACGGGCAAGGAGCTGTTTGCCCGGGCCATCCACGACCAGAGCGAACGTCGCGACAAGCCTTTCATCAAGCTCAACTGCGCCGCGCTTCCCGAGGGACTCGTCGAGTCGGCGCTGTTTGGTCACGAGAAGGGCGCGTTCACCGGCGCCATCAAGCGGGTCGAGGGTGCCTTCGAGCGGGCCAACCGCGGCACGCTGCTGCTGGACGAAATCTCGGAGATGCGGCTCGATTTGCAGGCCAAGCTGCTCCGCGTGCTGCAGGAGCAGGAGTTTGAGCGGGTCGGCGGCACCTCCCCGATCAAGGTGGACGTGCGCATCGTGGCCACCACGAACCGCGATCTGGCCGCCGAGGCCGATCAGGGGACGTTTCGGCAGGACTTGTACTATAGACTGTCCACCATCCCCGTCCTGATCCCGCCCCTGCGTGATCGGCCGGAGGATATCGCGGTCCTGGCGCTCCGCTTCGCGATGCGGACCGCAGCCGAGCTGGGCAAGAAGATCGACGGCATCTCGCCCGACGCCCTCGAGTCCATGCAGCAGTACCCGTGGCCGGGCAACATCCGCGAATTGCAGCACGTGATCGAACGCGCCGTGATTCTCACGCCGGATCCGATGATCCACGCGCACTGCCTGGAAGGGACGCGTTTCGGCTTGGCCCACTCACTCGGCGCGCCGTCGATCCGTCCGCGCTCGATCCCCACGCCCGGCGCCGTTCGGGCCGTCGCGACCGGCGCTGCCCCCGCCGCTGGGATGGCCATCGGCGGTGCGACCAACGGCAACATCGCGTTGGCGTCGCTGAATGTGGCCGATGCCGAGCGGGTGCTTATTCAGCATGCGCTGGCAGCTGCCGATAATAACCGGACGAAGGCTGCCGAACTGTTGGGCATCAGCGTGCGTACCCTGCGCAACAAGCTCAACGGTCCGGGTAAGGACGCCGACGGCGACGACGAGTAGTCGTCGGCAACTCCTACCGGGTGGGGGTGGTCGGCAAGTTTGGTCCTCGGTGCACTCGGCAAAATTTGCCCTAATGGCGTGATTGGCCGCACCGGCCTTGCTTGGAAACACTCACCAATGCCGGCTTGAGCTCACGACTCAAGACTCACCGTAGCAATGGGTTAGCGCGCCACTATTGATGAGCTCCTGATGGCCGGTCCCTTGTGGCCCGGCCATTGCTTTTTACCGGTGTGGACACGCTCGCCCTTTCACACCGGGACTACGCAGATGCTCTTCGGACTCATCGATCGCACCACCTCCGCCACGTCGCTCAAAGGCGCACTCGACAAGAGTGTGGAGCGGTCTCGTGGCATCGCGGATCGCGTCTCCAAAGCAACCGTGGGCAACGGTGACGGATTCGCGCTGGAGGCCAAGGCCGGTACTGCCCAAGCCAACGCGAATCCCGTCAACGTGGAAGACGAAATGGTGGCGCTGGCGGATGAACAGATCCGCTTCCTCGCCACCTCCCGCCTCCTCGAAAAGACATACGCCAGCCTGCGAACGGCGATCAAGGGAGGTAACGGCTGATGTCGATTGACCCGACGCGCCGCCCTGCCCTGCTCCCGATCCCGGGCCAGCAGACGATCCGCCCGATGTTCCGCTCGCTCGGCATCGCCGCCAGCGGACTCAGTGCGCAGCGCCAGCGCATGGAAACGATCGCCCAGAACATGGCGAACGCCGATGTCACCCGCGGCCCCGATGGCCAGCCGTACAAGCGGAAGGACGTCGTGATGGAAGCCGCCACGTCGCAGAACGCCCTCTACAACTCCGAGAATTTCGCGTCGACCATGGGAACGGCCGCCGCCAGCAGCAGCGTGTTGGGCAGCAGCGCCTTCGAGATCGCCACCGGCGACTCCCGCAAAGCGATCGAAGTGCCGGTGCTGCCGACGACCGGCGGCGTGAGTGGCACGATCGGCGGTCAGTACGGCGTGCGCGTGGCAGGCTTGGCGGAAGATCAGGGCGAAGGCCGTCTCGTGTACGAGCCCGGCCACCCCGACGCCAACGACGCCGGCTATGTGCGCTACCCCGACATCGATACCACGCAGGAAATGGTCAAGCTGATGGATGCAAAACGCATCTTCGAAGCGAACGCCGCGGTCTTTCAGACCGCCAAGTCCATGCTGCGCGCATCGATTGACATCTGATGACCTAACCGCACATCCGCTGCGGGCTCGGGGATCGGCGTGACTCTTCCTCCTCCTCCTCTCCGAACCACACGGTCCCCGACCCGCAGCACTCCTGGCCGCACCGCACGACTCGCCACACTCGCCCGACGCGCTTCACTCGCATCAACCGAACACCAGAGATTCACATGAGCGTCAACGGCATCAACAACACCCCGCTGCTTCCCAACCTCGGCGCGACCCGCGCCGAGACGGCACGCACGCAGAACGGCGCGCAGAATGGCGCCGAGCGCGCGCAGCAGGCGACGACGAACGCCCGGGCGTCTCAGAATGCCGCGCTCAAGCCGCAGACGCCGATCGCTGGTCAGTCCACGGCGCAGAGCACGGTGCCGGCAGAAGCGCCGGCCGGCACCGACCCGACGTTGTGGAGCGTGTTGACGAACGACGAGCGCAACTTCTTCGCGAAGACCGCCGCGCTCGGCCCGCTCACGTACAGCCGTATCAAAGCCGTCACGAACCCTGCGCCGCCGACGGCGCGCGGGATTCGCCTCGACGTCCGCGCCTGATTCCCGACTCCCACCGACTGATCATCATGCAGAATCGAATCGATCTTCTTACCCGGGCGATGCCCGAGTTCGGCGGACGCGACACCGGCCTCTCCAAACAGGTGCCGGTCATCGGGGAAGGCGAGAACTCGTTCGGCAACACGCTCACCAAGGCCATCAACGAAGTGTCTGACGCGCGCGATCGCTCGGGCGACCTCACGCAGCGGTTCGCCGCCGGCGAGAACGTCGAGCTGCATCAGGTGATGGCCGCCAGTGAAGAAGCAGGTCTCGCGCTCGACATGATGATCGAGCTCCGGAACAAGGTCGTCGAGGCCTACCGGTCCGTCATCGCCATGCAGTCCTGAGTCTGCGACAGTCATGAACTCCCTGATGGAATCACTCTTCGGACGCATGGGCAACGGACGGCAGATCGCGATCATCGCGGTCGGCGTCGTGGCCACGGCGCTCGTATTCGGTGTGTCGCGCTGGGCTACGCAGCCGACGATGGTGCCGCTGTACGCGGACATCCCCGTCGAGAATGTGAAGGCGATGACCGACAAGCTCACCGAGACGGGCATCGTGTACGAGCTCGATCGCACCGGTTCGACGATTCTGGTGGCGAGCGCCGACCTGGCGCGTGCCCGCGTGAATCTGGCGGCGGAAGCGATGCCGACGGGCGGTCGCCCGGGTCTCGAGCTGTTCGACAAGCCGTCGTGGGGCATGACGGACTTCACGCAGAAGGTGAACTATCGCCGCGCCCTCGAGGGAGAACTGGAGCGCACGATCGGCAAGCTGAAGAACGTCGAGATGGTACAAGTGCACCTCGCGCTCGAAGACGCGCAGATGTTCAAGGCGAACGAGCGGCCGAGCAAGGCGTCGGTGACACTCAAGATGGCGGGTGGCGAGACGCCGCGCGCCGAAACGGTGCACGGCATTGCGAGCATGGTGGCGAACAGTGTGGGCGGCCTCGACCCCGAGCACGTGACGATCGTCGACGAGCGTGGACAGGCACTCACGCTCGAAGACGAAGGCTCGGTGGCCGGTCTGTCCAGCCGTCAGCTGTCGGTGCAGCGTGAGGTCGAGACGTACATGGAACAGAAGGCCGACAAGCTGCTGAACAGCCTGGTCGGCGCCGGCAATGCCCGCGTGCAGGTCGCCGCATCGATCAACTTCGACAAGGTTGAGCGCACGGTGCAGGCCGTCGACCCCGAGCGTCAGGCGCTCGCCACGGAACAGAAAGCGGAAGTGACGCCGAGCAATCCCGCGCAGGGCGCCGGCTACAGCACGACCGCGACCTCGTACGAGAACACCAAGAGCGTCGAGAGCTTCAGCGGCGCGATCGGCAACCTGAAGAAGCTCACCGTCGCGGTGCTGGTGGCGGACAAGGTCACGATGCCAGTGCTGGACACGACGATCAAGACGGCGCAGACGCCGATCATCACGGTGCGCACGCCCGAGGAAATCGCCCGTATCGAGACGCTTGTGCGCAATGCGCTCGGCGTCGACTCGACACGCGGCGATATGATCTCGGTGGTGAGCGCGCCATTCGACATGCCGACCCCGATCGTGCAGCGCGACACGGTGCTGCCGCCGCAGGACATGGTGGCCAAGCTGCAGGCGAACCCGAAGCCGGTCGTCGCGATCGCCGCGCTCGTCGTGTTGATGGTCATCGCGCTCGTGAGTGTGAGCGCGCTCAAACCTAAGAAGTCGAAGGCCGTGGCCGGTGGAACACCCAACCTGCTGCCGCCCAACTCCGGGTATCCGGAACTGCCTGCCAGCTCGCAGATGCAGTCGGCGATGCAGGGCGTGAACGACTACGACGAAGAGCAACTCGAGGAGCCCAAACGTCCCGTGCGTCTTCCGCCTCCGCCAACCACCCCGGAGCGTGAACAAGCCATGGCCACCGTGGATCAGCGTCCTGACGCTGCGGTTCGCGTGATGCGCGGCTGGCTTCGGTCGTGAGTTCTGCCATGATCGCTCTCCCGCGCGGTGGCGGAAACTCCGCCGACAAGTACTCACCCGATCGTCTCACCGGTCGCCAGAAGGTGGCGATCGTGTGTATGGCGATTGGCACCGAACACGCGGCCAAGGTCACGGCCGGCCTGCACCCCGAGGAGGCCGAAATCGTCGCCCTCGAAATGGCGCAGCTCGATCGCGTACCGCCTTCGATCGTCGACATGGTGCTCGCCGAGTGGCTCGAACTCACGCTTGGCGTGGATTCGATGAGCACCGGCGGTGTGGAGTTCGCCAAGGACGTGCTCGAAGCGGCCTTCGGCGTGGCCAAGGCGCAGCAGATCCTCAAGCGCATCCAGGGACAGCTCGCCGACAGCGACCGCTTTGGTCGGCTGCGTCGCGCCGACCCGCAACAGCTTGGCAACACGCTGCGCGGTGAACACCCCCAGACTATCGCGCTCATTCTCGCCCACCTCGATCCAGGCCACGTGGCCGCCATTCTGCGCGAGCTGGACCCCGCGCTGGGCGGTGACGTGATGTTCCGCATCGCGAAGATGGAGAAGGTGTCGCCCGAAATGATCTCACTGGTGGAACGCGCGATCGGCAACGAAGCCGACCTCGCCTTCTCGCAGGGTATGTCCAGCGTCGGTGGTCCGGCGGCCGTGGCCGCCGTCCTCAACCTCGTCAGCACCTCGCTCGAGAAGGAAGTGCTCGACCTGGTGGCCGAGAAGGACGCGCACCTCAGCGATCAGATCAAGAACCTCATGTTCGTGTTCGAAGATCTCTCGTCGCTAGACGACAAGTCGCTGCAGCGCCTGCTGCGCGAAGTGGACGTCAAGCAGCTCGCGCTGGCCCTCAAGGCCGCAAGCCCCGAACTCAAGACGAAGATCATGCAGACGATGTCGCAGCGCGCCGTCGCCGGCCTCAGGGAAGAGATGGAGTTCCTCGGCCCGGTCAAGATGCGCGATGTGGAAGCGGCCCAGACGGATATCGTCTCGAAGGTCCGCGCCCTCGAAGAGACCGGCGAGATCGTGCTGAGCGCCGGAACCGACGATGTCATCATCTGAGGACCGACCAATGCGAGCAACTGCCTGGTCCCTCGACGAGTTTGCCGTGGCCGACGGCTTCGGCGAGTTCACGCCCGCGGAAACGCGGGTACCGGCTCAGACGCCAGGCGACCTGGAAGCGGATTTCCAGGCTCGCCTCGCGGTCGAGCGTTCGCGCTCCGAGGCGGCGGCGTACAGCCGCGGCCGCGCCGATGGCGAACGCGCGGCCCGCGCTGGTGTCGACGAAGAAATCGCCTCGGCGATGGCACTACTTTCCGAAGCGTTGAACAACGTGCAGCTGCACGAATCGCGCTGGGTCAGCAATGCCGAAGAGAACATCGCCGCCATCGCGGTGATGGTGGCGCGACACATCGTGCAACGCGAAGTGAACGCCGATCCGTCGTTCGTGCGCGACGTGGTGCAGAGCGCGATGGCGCAGTATCCGCTCGACCAGGAGATCACCATCCGCATCAACCCGGAGGATCTCAATGCCTGCCGCGCGTCCATCGAAGAAGCCGGTCGTCGCGAGATTCGATGGATCAGCGATGCCTCGATCCTGCGCGGCGGTTGCTTGATGGAAGGGCGCGAGCGCATCATCGACGGCCGTGTGGACACGGCGCTCGAGCGCGCGTATCGCACCCTCGGTGGAGTGCACGCGTGATGACGCCGACGCGCGTCACGAAGCCGTTCGACGACGGATACACCAACATGCTCGACGCCATGCAGGACCGCCTTGCGCGCAGCGAACGCTTCGGCTCGTACGGTCGTGTCACGCGCGTCGTCGGACTCGTGGTTGAAGCCACCGGCATCGATGTCGGACTCGGTTCACTGTGCCGCATCACCAGTCACTCGCGCGACCGGTCGGTATTGGCCGAGGTGGTCGGCTTCAACGAGCGCAGCGTGCTGCTCATGCCACTCGGTGAACTCGACGGCTTGCATGCTGGCGCCAGCGTTCAGCCGCTCGGTCGGACCTTCGGTGTCGATGTCGGCCCGGGACTGCTGGGCCGCGTGCTGAACGGCCTCGGCCATCCGATCGACGGCAAGGGCAAGCTCGATACCGTGGAGCGTGTGCCACTCTCGGCCGAACCGCCCAATCCGCTCACGCGCGACACGATCGACCGACCGCTCGAAACCGGTGTGCGTGCGATCGACGGACTGCTCACGATCGGGCGCGGTCAGCGCGTCGGCATCTTCGCCGGCTCCGGCGTCGGCAAGTCGACCATGCTCGGCATGATTGCGCGCAACGCGCAGGCCGATGTGAACGTGATCGCACTGCTTGGTGAGCGCGGTCGTGAGGTGCGCGAGTTCATCGAGAACTCACTGGGAGAAGAAGGACTCGCCCGTTCCGTCGTGATCGTGGCCACCGGCGATCAGGCCGCGCTTGTACGCGCCCGCGGTGCGCTGGTAGCCACGGCCATCGCCGAGTACTTCCGCGATCAGGGCAAGCAAGTGCTGCTCATGGTGGACTCGGTCACGCGTGTGGCGATGGCCTGGCGTGAAATCGGTCTCGCCACCGGCGAGCCGCCCACCACGAAAGGTTATCCACCCTCGGTGTTCGCCAACCTGCCGCGCCTGCTCGAGCGCGCCGGAAATGCGACGACCGGTGGTATCACCGGCATCTATACCGTGCTCGTGGACGGCGACGATTTCAACGAGCCGGTAGCCGACGCGTCGCGCTCGATTCTCGACGGCCACATCGTGCTCACGCGTCGCCTCGCGGCGCAGAATCACTTTCCAGCCATCGACGTGCTCGACTCGAAAAGCCGAGTGAAAGACGCGATCACAAACGAAGTGCAGCGGCGCGCCGGAAGTGCGATGCTGCGACTCGAAGCGGCGTATCGTGAGAAGGAAGATCTGATCATGGTCGGCGCGTACCAGAAGGGGAGCGATCCGTACGTGGACGCGGCGATTATCTATCGCCAGCGCGTGCTCGAGTTCCTGCAGCAGCGTCCCGATGAGGCCACGCCCTACGGCGACACGTACAGCGCGCTCGCCCAGATCGCCGAGGCCATCGAGTCGTCGGTGCGGAGACGTCCGTGAGCTTCAAGTTCCGGTTGCAGCGCATCCTCGAACTGCGCGAGCAGCACGAGCAGGCGAAGGCGCGCGCGTTAGCGAGCGCGCGTGACACCGCCGAAGCGGCGCACCGCGCGAAGGACGAGATCGCGAATCTGCGCGATCACAGCAAGCAGCAGATCTCGACGACGGCGAACAACGGTCCGCGCATCGGACATCTGCATCAGCTCGGATTCGTGCTGGCGTCGCTCGATGAACGGGTGCTTTTGGCCGCCGATGCGGCAAAGCTTGCCGATAGCGACGTGCAAAAAGCGCAAGGCATGCTCGAGGAAGCGGCTCGCGACCGGCGCGTGCTCGATCGCCTAAAGTCCCGCCACGCCGACACTTGGCGCGCTGACAGTGCCCACAAGGATCGTGTCGCTATGGACGAGATCGCTCTGGCGCAGTTCTCGCGTAAAGCAGGGCTGAATGCGGCGGATGACGCCGCGAGCAGCAACACCCCCATTGATGGTTCGCATTCATGAAGCAGCTGATCATCCCGATCGTGATAGGACTCCTCGCCGGCCTCGGCGGCGGCACGGGGTACTCGTACATGAAGACGTCGGCCAAGTACACGGCCGACTCCACGCACATGGCGGATAGCCTCAAGGCGCATCCGCCGGCTGACTCGACGCATGCCGATTCGTCTGAAGCCGATGCATCGCATGGCGATGCATCGCATGGCGACGCGGCGGCGCATGACAGCGTACCAGCTGACAGCGCTGCGCATGGCATGGACGCGCCAGGCGCGCACGAAGCCCCCGCGCCGATGACGCCGGCCGACAGCATTCGCTTGCTCGACGCCGCGCGTCGCGAGCTGAAGTCGGTGTCGGCGAAGCCGGCGCCGGGCAAGGCCGTCGATACGCACGCCGCACCGACGAAGGCAGCTCCCGCCCCCGATGCACACGCGACGCCGAGCCTGAAGTCGCAGACGCAGACGGCGACTGACGCAAAGTCCAGCACCGCATCCGCCGCCAACGTCGTGAAGGGAGCGCGAGATGCCGCAATGAACACCGCGCTGCCCGAGCTGCGACTGGCCAAGATCTTCTCGGCAATGGCGGCGAAGGACGCCGCCAAGGTGCTCGACCAGATGACCGACGGCGATGTCCGCGCCATTCTCAGTATGATGAACGACCGCCAGGCGGCCGCCATCCTCACGTCGATGTCCGCATCGCGTGCCGCCTCTATCTCGAAGGGTGGCAACAAGGCCCCTGGAGGCTCGCTATGAATGTGATGAAGGCCGTGACCGCCGCACCGCGTCCGGAACGGGCCGCCGAGCGGGCGATCGAGCGCACCACGCGCCCCGAGATCGAGCCTAACGAGACCGACGCGTCCGCCGAGACGGAGAAGAAGCGCAGCGTGTCGCGCGCCGAGTTCTCCGCCCTGCTCGCGCTCATCTCCGGCGCCGGCTCGCGCGTGCGCTCCGATCTGATTCAGCAGCTGCCGGCCGAGGGCGCGTCACTGGTGGACAAACTGCTCGATGAAGCAGCCGCCGAGCAAACGGCCGACGAATCGACCGGTGATACGCTAACGGGTGAGGGTGCCTTTCCCGGCGAGAAGGGACTGCGAACCGCGGTGCAGCATGGCTCGCACGATCGCGCGGCCCAGCAGGCCGCGCAGGAAGTGAGTGAAGCGCTGCGCTACGGCATTCTGAATACGTCGATCGACCACGCGCGCGTCGGCAACACGCCGACCGAGTCGTCGTCGGACGACATCATCGACCTCCCCACGTACGCCAAGAATCGTGGCACCAACGGCCTGCTTGGCATCTCGCGCGCGGCGCAGCAGATCAGCGCGCAGCTTGGCAGCCAGGGAGAGATCGAAGGCGAACGCAACGCGCTCGCGGTGCTCTCGCGCATTGCAACCAAGCGCGGATCGTCGCTCGAACAGTTGATGGCTATCGGCGATGTCCGTGGCGCTGACGCCCGCGCTGCGCTGGACGCGCTGCTGGCGAAGGCAGGCACGCCGGCCGGTACCGAAATCGCGGACAGCGCAGCGGCCGCCGCCGCAGCTTCGGCTAGCGCGTCAGCCTTGGCCGCGGCCACGGCGGCCTCCGCCGCCGATCCGACCACACCGATCAAGGATCTCGACGCCGTCGCCCCGGAGCTCCGCTCGCGGGTGCAGCGTGTGATCGATCGCATGAAGGGTGAGTATGACCACGACGTCTCGATCGTCGAGACGGCGCGCTCGCAGGAACGTCAGGACCATCTGTACGAGCAGGGACGTACGCGTCCGGGCGCCGTCGTGACATGGACGCGCGATTCCGCGCACACGCGCGGTGACGCCGTCGATGTGATCGTGGATGGCTCGTGGGAGAACGCGCAGGGCTTCGCTCGATTGCAGCGCATCGCCAAGGAAGAAGGGCTTCGCACGCTCGGCATGAAGGACCCTGGACACCTCGAGCTCGCAAACCATGGCGAGCGCGCCCTGGCGAGCGCGGCTCCGCAGGCGTTCGACAAGGTCACGGCGGCATTTCAGCGGCAGTCGTCATCGGCCGCGCAGGCTGCATCGCAGGCCGCACCGGCTGGTGTAGCGCAGGTGGCAAGTGTGGCTGGCGTGGCGCAGGTGGCCCGCGTGGCCGACGCCAACGCTGCCCCCGCCTCGCTGGGCGAAGGCGCGGCGGCGTACGTTGCGCAGGCCAACGCGAACAAGGGCGCCAACGGCGAACAGAATGGCAATGCGTTCGGACGTGGTGCGCGCGACGAGAACGGACATCCGATCAACGATGGCCGGAAGCTCGGTCACACGAAGCAGGACGCCGCGGGCGACACGTCGGGCTTTGGCGCGCTGCACGGCAACGGCCAGGGCAGCACGCAGACGACCGGCGCCGAGCGCGCCGCGTCGGTGGGTCAGGCGGCCGGCAGTGAGCAGGCCCAGCGCGTGTCGGAGATTCAGGCCATGCGCGCGGATGCGCCAGCCGGTCCGCTCTCTCGCATGACGCTCAATGTCGACAACGCGAACGGGACGCAGGACCGCATCACCGTCGATCTGCGCGGCAACGTCGTGGACACGTTCATCTCGACCGACGCCTCGAGCGCCGAGCGGATGAAGCTGCGCACGGGTGAACTGCAGGAGTCGCTGAGCCGTCATGGCCTCGACGCCGAGAGCGTGCGGATCAGCGGTGCCAACAAGTCAGAGCAGCACGAGTCATCGCGAGCGATCAGCAGCGAGCGCGATGCGCTGCGCACGAACGGCGCGACGCAGACCACGTCGGGTGAGGGCGCACAGTCCCAGAGTCAGCGCGACCGGGCGACCGGCCGCGACTGGGATAAGCAGCAGGATGCTCGCCGCGAGCAGAAGGAGCAAGCGGCGCGTGAGCAGCAGCGCGAGCAGGCGAATCAGCGCGGCTGGCAGAATCTCTTCAACGGGACCAAGTGATGATCACCGCTACGCGGAACGTCGCCAGCGCGTTTGATCCGAGCACGATCAAGCCGAGCTACGCCACGACGGACACGACGACGGGCGCGACGCCGCCGGTCGGTGCGGCCGAACCGTCGGCGAAGGTGAGTGGACTGGCCAAGACGAGCGCGATGGGCCAGGACGAGTTCCTCAAGATGCTCGTGGCACAGCTGAAGAATCAGGATCCCCTGAATCCGATGGACGGCAAGGACATGGCGGCGCAACTCGCCCAGTTCTCGACCGTCGAGCAGCTGATCACGATGAACAAGTCGATGGAGGCGCAGGCGGCGTCGGCCGGTGCCACCGCCGAAGCGATCAAGTCGCTCGAGACCACGCAGAACGAGCGCGCCGACGAACTCGCGCAGCTCATCGAAGGACAGATGGCGATGGGCACCGTCGGCAAGATCGGCGTGACCACGGGTAACACCACGTTCCTCGACAAGGCCGGCAACGGTACGATCGTGGTGGACAGCGGCACCATGAAGGGCGGCGCGCGCGTCAGCCTGGTGAACGAGAAGGGCCAGACCGTCAGCACCATCAGTCTGGGCGAAGTGAAGGGCGGGCAGATGTCGTTTGAACTTGGCGACTACGCGCAGACACCACCGCTCCCCGCCGGCAAGTACACGTACAAGTTCGAGGTCGCAACGGATGGCGGCCAGTGGCAAGCAGCGAAGACGTACACGGCCGGACGGATTACCGGCATGCGGTACGAAAGCGGCAACCCCATCCTGATCATCGGCGATTCACTCAGCGTGCCGATGTCGCAGCTCACCCAAGTGCGCGCCTGATCGCGACCTGACCCACGAGGATTTTTTCACATGCTTCGTTCTCTCTTTGCCGGTGTGTCCGGCCTGCGCAACAACCAGGTGCGCATGGACGTGATCGGTAACAACATTGCGAACGTGAACACGGTGGCCTTCAAGGCGGGCCGTGTCACGTTCAAGGAAGGCTTCGCACAGCTGCTGCAGGGCGCGAGCCGTCCGCCTGGAGACCAGGGTGGTATCAACCCGGTCCAGATCGGCCTCGGCATGCAGATCGGCTCGATCGACCAGATTTTCAATCAGGGCAATCTCGAAACGACCGGCTTGAACACCGACGTCGCGATTCAGGGCGACTCGTTCTTCGTCGTGCGAAAGGGCAACCAGAGCTTCTACACGCGCGCCGGCAACTTCCAGGTGGACGCGAACGGTCAGATGGTGTCGCCGGCCAACGGCTTCATCGTGCAGGGTCGCATGTATGACAACGGCATTCTGCAGGATGGTATTCAGGACATTCGCTTGCCGTTCGGCCAGAAGGTGTCGGCCAAGCCGACGACCGAAGCCGTGCTGGCGGGCAACCTGAACGCCTCAGCCCCCGTGTTCCAGGGCGACTTCCAGGATCCGATCGATCGCGCGCTGCCGATCAACGAGAAGTCGTGGACGGAGTCGCAGATCGCCGTGTTTGACTCGCAGGGTACGAAGCGTGACATCAAGATTCAGATGTGGAAGACCGGCCCGAACTCGTGGGATTGGCAGATCGATCCGATCGCCTCGGGCGTCATCGAGAACTTCCAGACGGATTCGAACTCGCCGCCCTCTGACATCGAGCTCCCGACGCCGACCGCCGGCTACGAAATCCTGCCGGCCAACGTGAAGGTGTACAGCTCGTCGGGCACCGAATACTTGTCGCCGGCCGATTACAGCTTCTCCAGTGGTCCGCCGCCGGCCGTGCAGTTCACGACCAGCATGCCGTCGAGCTCCGAAATCAAGATCTCGTACTTCATGAGCCCGACCGCAGCAACGGCGAGCGAGAACAGTGGCACGTTCACGTTCGACAGCGCCGGCATCATGAACACCAACATCTCGGCCGCGATCAACTTCGCGGTGCCGGGTGCGAATCCGGTGCAGCTCAACCTCAAACTCAACGGCGGCGTCAGCGGCCTCACGCAGTTCGCCTCCACGGCGTCGACCGCCGTGCTCCGTGACCAGAACGGCTACACCGCCGGTACGCTGCAGAACTTCAGCATCGACCGCTTCGGTCTGATCACCGGCTTCTTCACCAACGGTACCACGTCGTCGCTGGCCAAGATCGTCCTCGCCGACTTCAACAATCCGAGCGGCATGCTCCGCATCGGCGACAACATGTACCAGGAGTCGGCCAACTCCGGCGGCGCCGTCCTCGGCTTCGCGCTCGAAGGCTCGCAGTCGCAGCTCACCAGCGGCGCGCTCGAAATGTCCAACGTCGACCTCGCGCAGGAATTCACGAACATGATCGTGGCCCAGCGTGGCTTCCAGGCCAACGGCAAGGTCGTCTCGACCTCCGACGAAATGCTTCAGGAGCTGATGAGCATCAAGCGCTAACCGGGTGACCCGATTCGGGTCAACCGGATAGGCTGGACCGCCCGGACTCGGGGGGCCAGAAGGCGGAGGATGGGGCACGCACGGGCCCTCATCCTCCGCCTTTGGCGTTTCCGGCCCGGCAGAAAGTGCCGGAATGAGTAAAAAGGACCGGCATACTTCAGTGATGTACGCCGTACGTTTTGACGAGTCTCAATGCGCAGAAGTCGTGCAAGCCGTTGTGGTTCATCTTCTTACACCATACTCCCTACTCCGTAGTCATCGTGGCCTGGGTCCTGCTTTTAGAGAGGTCGTAGCACTCCCTCTGTCCGACTCGACGAACCGATCCATGGCTAACGAAACCCCGCAGGCTCCAGAAGGCGCACCCGCTGCGCCTACCAAAGCAAAACTCCCGATGCTGATCGGCATGGTTGCCGTCGGTCTGGCGCTGGGTGGTGGTACCGGGGCAGCGGTACTCGGACCGATGGTTGCCAAGAAAATGGGCAAGGTCACGCCGATCGCCGCCGCTGCGGATAGCGCGCACGGCGGGGACGCGGCGGCGGCCGACGGCGAGCATGCTGCACCCGCCGAGGGTGGCAAGGAAGGCGGAGCCGCCGAGGCCGCGATCCACGTGCTCGACAACATGGTACTGAACCCGGCCGGCAGTGGTGGCTCGCGCTACCTCCTGCTCACCGTCGCGATCGAAGTCGGCTCGCCCGCCGCGATCGAGAGCTTCAAGGCACGCGACGCGGAACTGCGCGACATCGTGCTGACCACGCTGGGCACGAAGCCCGTCGAGCAGCTCACCGACATGGCCACGCGCGAACAGTTCAAGGTCGAAATCATAAAGGCGGTGGACGAGCGCTTCGGCAAGAAGTCGGTGAAGCGCATCTACTTCCCGCAGTTCGTCGTTCAGTAAGTCACGCCGCGCCGACCACACGATGAGCTCCGAAACTCTCAGCCAGCATGACATCGACCGCCTCCTCGGTGGCGGCTCCCGCCAGTCGCCGACGGCGGCAGCGGCGATGGACGTGCAGGTGTACGACTTCCGTCGTCCGCACCGCGTCTCCAAGGAACGCCTTCGCACCCTCGAAGCGATGTACGAGCGCCTGGTGAAGGGCCTGGAAGCGTGGCTCATCTCGCGTGTGCGCGGACAGATCGAAGTCCGACTACAAAGCGTCGAGCAGTTCTCGTTCGGTGAGTTCACGCTCTCGCTGCCGATGCCCTGCTCGTCATTCATTTTCGACATCACGGGCACGGGGCAGAAGGGCGTCATCGACGTCGGCCCCGAGTTCAGCACCTACATCATTGATCGCCTGTTCGGTGGCGAGGGCACGGGCAGCGCGCTCACGCGTGCGCTGACCCCCATCGAGCGGATGGCCGTCCGGTCAGTCGCCGACAAGGTCAGCGGACTCCTGCAGGAGATCTGGCAGGACCATGTCGCGATGGATCTCAACATCACGGGCTTCGAGTCGTCGCCCGAAATCCTGCAGGTCGTCAACCGCGAAGACCCCGTACTCGTGGCGAACGTCGAGTTCACCACCGGCAACGTGAGCAGCCTGCTCCTGATCTGCCTGCCCTTCTCGGTGCTCGACAAGTTCTTCACGTCGAGTGGACAGCAACGCAATGCGCTGCTCACCACCAGCGATCAGGAACGCGAGACCACGCGCCTTCGCAGCGAGACCGCGCTCCGCGCCACGAAGGTGCCGCTCACGGCGCGCCTTCCTGACTTCCAGCTCTCGATGCGTGACATCGCCGGCATTACCGAAGGCACCATCATCCCCACCGGCATTCCGACCGACGCGCGCGTCATTGTGCGCGCCGGCACGCAGGAACGCTTCATCGGCCATCCGGGCCGCGTAAGCGGAAATCTCGCGGTGCGCATCCTCGATGCCGTACCCAGCGCCACGACCTCAGACCCACGGACGACCTCCGCATGAACCCCGCCGAAATCGACGCGCTCGTCGCCAGCGCGCAGGCCGCCAAGGCGGCTGGTCAGCCCATCTCGTCGCTCATGGACGAATCAGCCACGCCCTCCGCGGCGCCGGTGCGCGCACCGCAGCTCACCGAGTTCGAGCAGACGATGATGAGCACCACGGAGGTGCCGATCGGCATGCTCCTGGATCTCACCCTCCCCGTCTCCATCGAACTGGGTCGCACCTCGATGACGGTGCAGGAAATTCTGCGCCTCGGTCGTGGCTCCGTGATTCAGCTCGACCGACTCGCCGGTGAGCCCATCGACATCTATGTCGGCGACCGCCGCTTCGCGGAAGGCGAAGTCGTGGTGCTCGGCGAACACTTCGGCGTGCGCATCACGCGCGTGCTGGCCAATCCGGCCGCCTCCAGCGCTGCCAACGCCGCGTAAGACCTGACATGCTGACCGCTGCACTCGGTGTCGTCGCTGCTCTCGCCTTCGTCCTCGGACTTGGCGCCGTCTGTCTCTGGGCGCTCAAGCGCTTCGGAGCCGGCGCCCTCGCCTCGAAAACGCGTGTGCCGTTGGAAGTCGTGCAGCGCATTCCGCTGGGCCCGAAGACGGGGCTCGCCGTGGTGCGCGTGGGAGAACGGGTGATGGCGCTCTCGGTCGGCGAAGGTGGTGTCCGTCAGCTGTTCGAACTCGATGAAGTCGACCGCCAGCGCGTGATTGCGACCAGCACGTTGCCGGTGCCGATGGTCTCCAGCGCGGCTGCTTCCGCGTCGTTCTCCATGCCGACCGCACTGCCTTCGGCCTTGCCGGGCATGTTCGGCGCGATGTTCCGCCGCTCACTCAACGCCACGAATGTGCAGGCCGCGATGTCGGAGGCGGATGCCGAGCACCTTGGCGCGTTCTTGGTGCCCAGTGCGCCGCGCGTCGCCGTGTTGCCGTTCTCGTCGGCCGAGCCGAGCGAAGTCCCCGCATTTCTGACGGCCGCCGTGACCACGCGCCGCGGAGAGGCGATCACGTATACGCCGCAGTCGGCGACGTCTTCCACGCAGCAGGCCGATCGCGACTTCCGGGCGATGCTCGGCATTTCGTTGGGCGGCGCGACGCGTCTCGCGACCTTCGCCGCCGCGATGTTCCTGCTCGGCGCCACGTCGCTGAGCGCGCAGGCCGCAACCCAGAGTACGCCGCCGCGGCCGGCCACGCCGGCAGCCGCGGCGGCCGCGCCCACGCCACTCCAAGCACCGGCACTGCCGGGTGCCCCCGCGACGACGACCACGCTGGCCGCGCCGACGGCACCGGGTGCGCCCGACTTTTCGCTGCCGGCCTCGCTGCAGAGCGTGACGCAGGACCTCGTGCAAAAGGCCGCGGCGGCAGAAGCGGCCACCAAGCCCGCCGCCGCAAAGCCCAAGAGCCGCAATTCGCGCCTGGGCGCAACGCCAGGCGCCGACAACGGGGCCGTGCTGACGGCGCAGGCCGCCGCGTCGCGCCGTCCGATGTCACAGATGGTGGACGACTCGGCCCGCGACGCGAGCGGACGCGCCAACACCGCGTCACCGGCGCCGGTCGGCACCGACGATGCGATCATGCGCATGATGCCGCAGATGGATGTGAAGCTCGGCGGCGACGGCGAGACCGGTGGCCTGCGCCTGAACGGCACCGTCGGCATCGTGGTCATGATGGGGCTGCTCACGCTGCTCCCCACCCTGCTGCTCATGATGACGGGCTTCACCCGCATCCTGATCGTGCTGCACTTCCTGAAGCAGGCGATGGGTACGCAGAGTGCGCCGCCGGCGCACCTGCTGGCCGGCATGGCGCTGCTGCTGACGGGCTTCGTGATGACGCCCACGCTCACGCAAGTGAATCGCCAGGCTATTGAGCCTTGGCTCGAAGGCAAGATGACGCAGGTCGAGATGATGAAGACCGGCGTGAAGCCGATGCGCGAGTTCATGCTGCGTCAGACCCGCGAATCGGATCTCAAGACGTTCGTCGAAATGAGCCGGATGCCGCGCCCGAACACCGTGGACGATGTGCCGCTGCACGTCTTGATGTCGGCCTTCGTGGCCAGCGAACTGCGTACGGCCTTCCAAATCGGATTCGCCATTTATCTGCCGTTCATCATCATCGATGCCGTCGTCGCCTCGGTGCTCATGAGTATGGGCATGATGATGCTGCCACCAGCGATGATCTCACTGCCCTTCAAGTTGTTGCTCTTCGTGCTGGTCGATGGATGGACGCTCACCATCACGAGCCTCGTGCAGAGCTTCAAGTAGTCGCCGTCGGGAACGCGTCGGCGATTCCCTGATCGTTGCGGTCTCTAACGAAGAAATCATCTCAATGATCGGACCGTCCGTCCGAATGCGCTCAAGTGAGTAGGCCACTGCTCCGTGATTCGGAGATGTCCAGGATTGTACAGAAGCGAGACAACGAAAATCGGGGCGACGCTGCCTCCACACCGCAAGCGACACGAGCCGGAGTGGGCCGTGTCTTTCGCTGTGTGCGCCCCATCAAGGGCACCTGCGGCTTTCTCCGCGACGGATCGCTCGGTGTGTCCCCCGATCTCACATCTGCGCGACTGCGACTGAATCACGTGATTCGCGGCATGCTCATTCACATCGAAGCGCCCGGCCGCGCGACACGCTGCCGGAGACCTGCTCTCTCGGCCTGCCCGTCGTGGTGGAAGGCGCCGATTACCGCTTCCGTTTCCCCGGCTCCGCGCCGGTGCGCCGGTCCACGTTCAAGGCCGATGACGAGCTGATCGTGGTGACGGTGATGGCGCGGGCTTAGCGGAGGTTGGTCAGCCGGCACTGAAACGGCAAACACCCTAGTAAGCAGGGAGGAGGGTATCTGGAGGCAGGAGGGAGGGAAACGCGCGCAGTTCCTCCACCCTGCCCCCTGATACCCTCCCCCCTGCTTACTAGGGAGTTCGCCGTTCGCGATCCCGCGGCAACTCGTGCCGCTATCCGCCGCTCCTGCACTCGGCAAATCTTGCCGAACCACCGTACTCGGTCAAAGCAACCGATTCATCATCAAGCGGTAAACCTAATGAATACAATGCGTTAGCCAACTCTGTGATCCGGATCGCCGTTGGTACGGCCCCTGCTTTAACTGAAGCTCGACAGTTCTCTTTTCTCGAGCCGACCCGGATGTCTCACCAACTCGTCATCGACTTGTCCCGCCAAGCAATCATGACCGCGCTCATGATTGCCGCCCCGATGCTGCTCATCGCCCTCGGCGTGGGTCTCGTCGTGTCGATCATCCAGTCGGTCACCCAGATCCAGGAACAGACCCTGGCCTTCGTTCCGAAGCTCGTCCTCGTGGGCGGTGCCTTCATCGTCGGCATGCCGTGGCTGCTCCAGATCCTGATCCGCTACACCACCGAACTCTTTCGCGGCATCCCCGCGATGGTCGGCTGAGCCGGATCGATTTCGTGAATCCTTCGACGGGCCTCTTCGGCCTCCCCGACTTCTTCGCTCCCGGCGTCGCGACAGCCTTCGTGCTGACCGCGCTCCGCGTGGGCGGGCTGTTGCTCGTCGCCCCGGCGTGGTCGGCCAAGAGCTTCCCCATGAAGCTCCGCACCGCCGTCCTCGTCGTGTTCGCCACGCTGCTCATTCCGAGCGCCTCCGCCACCGCCGATCTCACCGCGCTCCGCATCACGCCGGTGACGTTCCTGAGCGAAACCATCATCGGCTTCGTGATCGGCTTCGCCGCCGCGATCATCGTGGCCGGCGCCGAGTTCGCGGGTGAGCTGATGACCAACTCGATCGGTCTGTCGGGCATGGCGATTCTCGATCCCGTCAACAACACGCAGGGCGCCATCCTCGGCACCTTCATGCAGATGCTGGCCGTCACGCTGCTCCTCACCGGCGGCGGTCATCTCATCATGCTGCAGGCCGTCGCGCAGAGCTTCGTCTCGATGCCGCTCGGCGCGCCGCTCGATCTGCCCAGCGGCATGCTGGCCGTCACCATGGCCGGCACCACGATCTTCGCGACCGGCGTGCAGTTCGCGGCGCCGGTAATCGCCGCCATTCTCGTAGCCAACATCGCGCTGGCGATCCTCGGACGCGCCGCGCCGCAGTTGCAGGTCATGAGCCTTGCCTTCCCGCTGCAGATCGGGATCGGCCTGCTCACCTTCGCCGGTTCGATCGGCCTCGTCGTCCACGCGCTCGCCGACTGGACGCCGGCCTACGCCACGACGCTCGACACTTTTGCGCGGGCGGTGCACGTCGCCCCTGCGCCGACGACGGGGCGTTGATCCATGTCTGATTCAGATTCCGGCGAAAAGACAGAAGCGCCCTCTGGTAAAAAGCTCGACGACGCGCGCAACAAAGGCCAGATCGCCAAGAGCCCTGAGCTCACCACCGCCGCCTTCCTCCTGGGCTCCACGCTCACGATGACGATGGCCGGACCGCCGCTCTGGCAGTTCCTGCTCGATACGATGGGCAACACGCTCGCCAACGCGGGCAACCTCGAGCGCGGCGGGGCGTCAGCCATTCCATTTCTGCAGGCCATCGGTTTCCGCACCATCGTCGCGATGGTCGGCATGATGGCGGCCCTCGCCGTGATCGCGATTGCGGTGCAAGCGATGCAGACCGGCGGCTTGCTCACCACCGAAACCCTGACGCCGAAGTTCAGCCGCATCAATCCGATGAACAATCTCGGACGGCTCCTCGGCAAGCAGTCGATCGTCGAACTCGTGAAGGCGCTACTGAAGCTCAGCATCGTGGCGTGGGCCGTGTACTCCACGCTGGCCGATGCTTGGCCCGACGTGCAGGGTCTCGCGCTCGACAAGTCGCCCGCTGCACTTATGCAGGTCGTAGGAAAGTACGCCATCGCGCTGCTCAAGAACGCCGGCTTGATGTTCCTCGTGCTCGCCCTCGCCGACTTCGCGTGGCAGAAGTACAGCACCACTGAGTCGTTGAAGATGACGAAGCAGGAAGTGAAGGAAGAAGCGAAGTCGCAGGAAGGCAATCAGGAAGTAAAAGGACGCCGCCGGCAGATCGGTCGCGAGCGCATCCGTCGCCAGATGTTCGCCGAAGTCCCCAAGGCCGATGTCGTCATCGTGAACCCGGTGCACATCGCCATCGCCATCAAGTACGACCCCAACGTCGCTCCCGCGCCGTACGTGGTCGCGATCGGCCAGCGCAAGATCGCCCTGCGCATCAAGGAACTCGCCTTCAAGCACAACGTGCCTGTGATCGAAAACATTCCCCTCGCCCGCGCGCTCATCGTCGTGGCCAAGGTGGGCACCGTCATTCCCGTCGAGATGTATCTGGCCGTCGCCGAAGTGCTCGCCTTCGTGATGCGTCAGCGTGAACGGTTCGGCGCCTCGTGGCGTGGAACGGCCGCCGCATGAGGAACGCCTAAGTGACCAGCGCAGCTCTCCCCATTTCGCTCCCGGTAGAACCCGGCAAGAAGGCGGAAGTCGCCCTCGCCCTCGCGGTCGTGCTCATTCTGGCACTGATCGTGGTGCCCTTGCCACCGCTCATGCTGGACCTGTTTCTCGCCGCCAGCATTGGTTTGTCGCTGGTGGTGTTGCTGGTGTCGTTGTACACCACCGATCCGCTCGACTTCAGCAGCTTTCCCGCGCTGCTGTTGCTACTCACGCTCTTCCGCATCGGCCTCAACGTCTCGTCCACGCGTCTCATTCTCACAGAGGCGCACGCGGGCAAGGTGATCGAAGCGTTCGGCAACTTCGTGATCGGCGGCAACTACGCCGTCGGTATCGTGATCTTCCTGCTCCTGATCGGCATCAACTTCATCGTCATCACGAAGGGTGCCGGCCGTATCGCCGAAGTCGGCGCGCGCTTCGCACTCGACGCGATGCCCGGCAAGCAGATGGCGATCGACGCCGACCTCTCGGCCGGCCTTATCGACGAGAAAGAAGCCCGCACCCGCCGCGACGTGATCTCGCGCACCGCCGACTTCTACGGCGCGATGGACGGCGCCTCGAAGTACGTGAAGGGCGACGCGATCCTCGGCATTCTCGTGGTCGCCGTGAATATCATCGGCGGCATCTTCATTGGCGTGATCCAGAAGGGCATGCCGCTCGAAAAGGCCGCCAGCACCTACACGCTCCTGACGGTCGGCGACGGCCTCGTGTCGCAGGTGCCGGCGCTGATCATCAGCACGGCCGCGGGTCTCATGGTCACCAGCGCCGCCGGGAACGAGCGCATGGGCACCGTGCTCAGCAAGCAGCTCGGCGCGCATCCGCGCGCCATGTGGATGGTGGCCGGTGTGCTGTCATCATTCGCGTTGATTCCCGGCCTGCCGATGTTCCCCTTCCTCGCCTTGGCCGGCGGCGCGGCGTTGCTCGCCAAGATGTCGGAGAAGGCGGTCAAGACGCGCAACGAACTCGCCCAGTTCTCCGCCGCGCCGATCGAAGAAATCGAAGCGCCGGCGCCGAACGATCCCATGCGCGACCTGCTGCAGATCGACCCCATCGAACTCGAAGTTGGCTACTCGCTCATCCCGCTCGTGGACGAAAGCCAGGGTGGCGATCTCCTCGAACGCATCGGACTGCTGCGCAAGCAGGCGGCCCTCGAACTCGGCATTCTGGTGCCGGCCATTCGTATTCGCGACGACATCCGTCTGCCGGCCAACGAGTACGTGATCAAGCTGCGCGGCTCCGAAGTCGCGCGCGGCGAAGTGCTCCCGCGCTTCGTCATGGCGCTCAACACCGGTGGTGTGGTCGAAGAGATCCAGGGCATGGATACCGTCGATCCGTCGTTCGGCATGCCCGCCAAGTGGGTCTCGATGGGGCAGCGTTCCGACGCCGAAGCGCGCGGCTACGTGGTCGTCGAACCGACCACGGTGGTGGCCACGCACCTGCTGGAGACGCTCAAGAACAGCGCGGCCGATCTGCTCGGTCGTCAGGAAGTGCAGGAAATGGTCGAGACGCTCAAGAAGTCGCATCCGGCGCTCGTCGAAGAGATCATCCCGAACAAGGTCTCGCTCAGCGTACTGCATCGTGTGCTGCAGCGGCTCCTCCGCGAGCGGGTACCGATTCGCGATCTCGTCACGATCCTCGAAGCGATCGGCGACGGCGCGGATGCCACCAAGGATCCCGAAGCGCTTACCGAAGTGGTGCGCAAGTCGCTCACCAACGTCATTGCCCGCCTGTTCGCCGATCAGAGTGGTGTCGTTCGCGGTATCACCATCGGCGGTCGGCTCGAGTCGGCGCTGCTCGGTCTCTTCTCGCCGCGCTCGTCGAACGTCAACGCGCCGGTGCTCACACCGGAATCGCTGGCCGGCCTGCTGCGCGATCTTAATCAGATGGCCAGCACCTACTCGGTGGATGGCCGTCCGCTCCCGCTTATCACGCCGCCGTCGCTGCGTGTGGGCGTGCGCCGCCTGATCGAACCTGTGTTGCCCAGCCTCCCGGTGGTCTCCCTCGCCGAGCTCCCCGCGCAGATCACGCTGAGCAGTGTTGCCACCTGGGAGATGAACTGATGCACTTCAACACGGCCGAACGTTTTCGTGGCGTCGACCTCTCGCGCGTGGCCGATCGGGCCCGTCGCACGCTCGGCGACGATGTGATGATTCTCCATACGCGCACCGTGCGTGACGGTGGGGTGCCGATGGTCGAAGTCATGGCCGCGCCGTCCACCGCGATCGATCGTGTGCGCGCGCGCCTCGAGCCCACGCCGTTCCCAACCAACATGCGCCAGGCCGACGGTCGTCCGTATTGCATCGCGTTGGTCGGTCCGACGGGCGCCGGCAAGACGACGACCGCGGCCAAGCTCGCTGTGCGCCGTGGTATGTTCGGCGCGGCGCGTCCGGGCCTGCTCACGATCGATACCTATCGCGTGGGTGGCATGGAGCAGCTGGCCACGTATGCCGACCTCGCCGACGTGCCGTTCGAAGTCGTGTATGACGCGCGTGAAGTGGACGCCGCCATGAAGCGTCTCTCGGGCGCCTGCGATGTGATCATCATCGACACGCCGGGCCGCAGTCCGGCATCGGCCGAGCTCACCGAGCGCTGGCGTTCGCTGCTCGACGCGCTCGATCCCGACGAAGTGCATCTCGTGATTCCGGCGTCGTTGCGCGCCGACCTCGCGGTCGACATCGGCCGCGCCTATCGCGCCACCCGCAATCACTGCGGTGCCACGCACCTCATTCTCTCCAAGGTCGACGAAGTGCCGCGTGAATCGGGCATCAGCGATCTCGCGCTGTCACTCGAAATGCCGACGCGGTGGGTCACCGACGGACAGGACGTGCCCAGCGATCTCAAGCCCGGTGTGCCGCGGTTGCTGCGCGCCTGGGGACTCTCCGCTGATGCGGAGCCGGACTGGATGCCCGCATGAGCGGCTATCAACTCATGTCGCCGCCGCGTGGAACCGCGAGTGTGTCGCAGGTCGACGCACTGCTGGGCCGCGGCCCGCGCCACAGCACGCAGCAGGGTGGTGCGCCGAGTGGTGCGACGACGCTGCTGGTGGCCAGTGGCCGCGGTGGCAGTGGCACGTCGCTGGTATCGGCCTTGCTGGCCGTTGCAGCAGCCGGTGATGGTCGGCGCGTGTTATTGATCGACGCCGATGATTTTGTCGGACCGCTCGCGCTCACGTTGGGCGTGCAGGCCCGCGCGTCCTGGCAGGATCTGCGCGGCGGCCGCGTGTCGCCGACCGACGTGGCGACGCCGGTCAGCACCACGCTGACCCTCGTGGCCGGCGGCGCGGCGCGCCTCGCCGCCGACGGTCTCGCGCTGTCCGCCGCCGAACGTCGCGCCTGCATGCGCCGGCTCGGCGTTCTGGCTGATGGAATGGACCTCGTCGTCATCGACTGTGGGGCGCGCATCGACACCGTGCTGGCGGCGATCACGCCGCACGCCGACGAACGCCTCATCGCCGTTTCCGCCGGCAGTGATCCGGTAGGCCTTGCCTCGACCTACGCGCTCTGCAAAGCGGTGCACTCCCGTCACGGTGCCCTTCCGATGGACGTACTCGTCAATCGACATGAAGGGAGCGAAGCCGCTCGTTGCTTCGACGCCATCGACGCCGGTGCCCGTCAGTTTCTCGGAGTTTCACTGCGCCTTGCCGGCGCTGTTCCAGCTGATCCGACGCTCGATGCCGCGCTACGCGCGGGAATGCCTTTCCCGCATGCGGCCGCCGGTTCTCCGGCTGCGATTGCTGCTCACGAAGTCGTGATGCGCGCGCTGGCGACTGCTTCACTCTCCCGTTCTGGTACTTGACCGTGACTCTCGTTTCTACGCAAGGCTCTGCCACCATGCACACCAAGCTTTGGCAGTCATACCAGGCCGGCAACCAGACGGCGCGCGATCGACTTCTCGAGGAGCATCTCGGTCTCGTTCATCATGTGGCCCGTCAAGTGTCGCGCACGCTCGCCGTCCGCGCCGATTTCGATGAGCTGGTCAGCGCCGGGACGATCGGCCTGATGACGGCGCTCGAAGGCTTCGACTTCTCGCGCGGTCTCGCCTTCAGCACCTTCGCCGCCCCCCGCATTCGCGGTGCGATTCTGGACGAACTCCGCAAGCAGGATCATGTGCCGCGCTCGATCCGTCGCAAGACGCGTGAAATCTCAGCTGGCCGCGAGTCGTTTCAGCGCACGCATGGCCGTGCCCCCGACGACAAGGAACTGGCGCAGCATTTGAACGTGGACATGGACACGCTCTGGCGCTGGCAGGCCGACGTGGAAGGCGCGCATCACATCCCGCTCGACCGTACGCCGGGCGAGCGCGAGAACACGGCACCGGTGCCGGCCGAAACGCTCAGCAGCGGCGGCGACAGCGATGTCGAGGACAGCCTCACGCACGAACAGGAAGTGTCTCACCTCAAGGATGCGATCATGCATCTCAAGGAGCAGGAGCGCGTGGTGTTGTCGCTGTACTACTTCGAAGAGCTCAAGCTGCACGAGATCGCGAAGGTGCTCGAATTGACCGAGTCGCGCGTGTCGCAGATTCGCTCGAAGGCGCTCAGCAAGCTGCGCGTCGAGCTCACCCCGCTCCGTGAGAACGTGGCATGAGCGCGTTTAGCGGCAGCGCGCTCCGTGAGTCGATGCAGATGGTCGGCATCGGGCTCGGCGTCACGGTGATCGGCCTGATCGTTGGTGCCGTCGTCGTGTCGCCCGCCGTTTCTCACGAACAGCGTCTGCTCGGCATCGGCTCCCTCTTCGGTATCGCCGCCGTGGTCCTCGCCGCCCGGCTTGTGATCCGCGGCCTCCGCGCCCGCCCTACCAAGACCACCCGGCAGGCCCGCCACACCCCGGCCCCGACGATCACGCTGCGCGGCGGCAAGTCGTCGCGCACCCCGCGTGCCGTCGCCGCCCTCGCCGCCGCCGGCGCTGACCCCACCGAGATCGCCTGGAAAACCGGCCTTCCCGTGGATGCCGTGTCCATGCTGCTCGAGATCTCCGGCTCGCGCATGTCGGCGGTCTGAGCGACTGCCGCTGAACCAACAAAAGCAACAGCTACAGCGGGAACACGGAATGGACGGATGACACGAATGACACAGATAAGCACAAGCGATTTTTTCTTATCTGTGTAATCGGTGAAATCCGTTCCCTCCGTGTTCCCGCTGTTGCTTTTCGCTTTTCCGGCGCCGTCTCACCACCGCCCCCCTACGGCAACAACCGCCGAGGGCTCCGAACCACCCGGGCACGAGCGGCAGCTATTGCCGCCCTCCGGTCTCCCCGGTGACCGAGAACGGCACCTCGCGAAAGCATTCAAGCCCAAGTATCACAACAACTTAACAGAATTACCCCGGTCGGGCAATTCGTGGCCCGACCGTTGCTTTTTACCCTGGTGAGTTCGTGTACCCTTTCCAAACCACGACCATGCCCGGACCCGTTCGAACCAATGGAATGAGCAGTGCCGCCGCCGCCATGCAGATGCTGGAGCGGAAGCAGCAGGTGCTCGCCAACAACCTCGCCAACGCCTCCACCCGCGGATTCAAAGCGGAGACGGCGTTCGCCCGGCTGATGGACAACCAGCTCGCCAAGACCGACACCGCTCTCGATCTCACAGCGGGATCGCTGACCGAGACGCACAACAGTCTCGATCTCGCCGTCGAAGGGGACGGGTTCTTCGTCACCAACACCCCCAACGGCGAGCGCTTCGTCCGCAACGGCAGCTTCCGGCTCGATTCGGACCGCCAGCTCGTGGATGAACGCGGCAATGCGGTGCTCGGTGAAGAGGGGCCCATCGTACTGCCCACCGGCACCGTCGAGATCGGAGCGGACGGCACCGTCAAAGTGAATGGACGGGTACTGCAGCGACTGCGGCTCGAGCGCGTGGCCGATGGCGCGCAGCTCCTGCACGAAGGTGGCACCCAGTTCGTACCCGATGCCTCGCGCCAGACGATCCCGCCGGCCGAACGCACCGTGAAACAGGGATTCCTCGAGGAATCCAACGTCAACACGATGTCGGCGATGACCGACATGCTCGCCGTGCTGCACCGCTACGGTGCCGCTCAGAAGGCGCTTTCGACCATCGATGCCGCGCGCGGGACGTCCGTGAACGACCTCGCCAAGCCCGTTTAAGGAGAATAGGACATGGATCCGGCACTTCGCGCCGCCGCTACCGGCATGATGGCGCAGCAGACTCGCACTGAAGTCATCGCCAATAACCTCGCCAACGTGAACACGCCCGGCTTCAAGCGGAGCCGGGCACACTTCGAGGACCTGCTGTACCAGACCGTGCAGGATCAGGCCATCCTCGGCGAGACCGCGACCAACACCACCGCCGCCATTCAGGTCGGACGTGGTACGCGACTCTCCGGCGTGCAGCGCATGCACGAACAGGGACCGCTCGAACAGACCAACCGCAATCTCGACGTCGCGATCGAAGGCGAAGGCTTCTTCCAGGTACAGCTGCCGAACGGCGAAACCGCCTACACGCGCGACGGCAGCTTCCAGATCTCCGATCAGGGACAGCTCGTCACGAGTGCCGGCTACGGATTACAGCCGCCGATTCAGATCCCGATCGACTCGGCCGAGCTCACGATCTCCAACACCGGCATCGTCTCCGTGCGTCGCGGCAACGACATCGAACCGACCGAACTCGGTCGCATCGAGATCGCGCGCTTTGCGAATCCCTCGGGACTCATGTCGCTCGGTCAGAACTTGCTCGCGCCCACCGCCGCCTCGGGACAGCCCGTGGTCGGCTTCCCGAACGACGAAGGCATGGGACGCCTGCAGCAGGGCAGTCTGGAAGGCAGCAACGTCGAAATCGTGACCGAAATGGTCGAGATGATCGCCGCCATGCGCGCCTATGAGATCAACTCGAAGGCCATCAAGACGGCCGACGAGATGGGTCAGATCGCCAACAACATCACCCGATAGTCCGCCTCATGAAACTCGTGTTCATGCGACTCCTGGTCTCGATGTTCATGCTCGCCGGCGCGGTCTCCGTGCTCGGCGCGCAGGAACGCACGATCACGGTCTCGGTGGCGGCGCGTGCTCTCGCTCGCGGCGACACGCTGCAGGCCGGCGACATCGCGACCATGGACACGACGATCGTGTGGCGCTGGAACTCCGTTGCCCCGGATACCACGCGCGCGCTGCCCGGCTGGGTCACGCGCCGCAACATCGCCTTGGGCGAAGTGTTGCGCGCACCGGCCGTGATGCCGCCGCCCGTGATCACCAGCGGTACACGCGTCACGGCGATCTGGCAGGATGGCCCGCTGCGCGTGGTCGTCACCGGCATCGCGACCAACACCGCCGCCATCGGAGCACCGGTCGGCGTTCGCATCGATCCCACACGCAGGCTCGACGGCATTGCTGCCGGGCCCAATACCGTTCGCCTCCGTTGAAGACCCATCAGGTGAGGACCGTCTCTATGCATCCCACGCGTTTGCTCGTCACCACGAGCGTCGCTGTTGCTCTCGCCCTCTCGGCACATCAGCTGTTTGCGCAAGCCGCGCCGGTCACCGCGAGCGCCACCACCGTGCCACCCGTCGCGCCGATCAAGCCGCGTGAATCGTGGACCGCCGATCGTCGCAACTTCGCCGTCGGCGACATCATCACGATTCTCATCGACGACTACACGATCTCGACGGCGGTGAAGGAGAATTCCGCCTCCGACAACCGCACGCGCGGCTTGTCGGTGAACGCCAAGCTGCCCACCAGCTCCAAGCAGGTCGGCATCGATTCGCGCAACAGCGCCGATCAACAGCAGCGTGGCTCGGCGCGCCGTGAGAATCGCTTCCAGAACGAAATGAGCGTGCGCATCGTCGCGGTGGGGCCGAATGGTCTGCTGCAACTCAAAGGCACGAAGAAGATCGACATCGACAAGGCGCTGCAGGACATCGTCTTCACGGGCTGGGTGCGCGCGCAGGACGTGTCCACATCCAACGTGATCGAATCGAGCCGCGTGGCTGATGCGCAGCTGGGATACGCCTCGCCGGGACCGCTCGGCAAGCCGAAGCAAGGCATCATCACGAAGGTGCTCGGAGCGCTCTGGCCATGACCACGATGCAAGTACGCCACCTCGGTTTCAAGATCGTCCGCACCATGCTCGTCACTGCCGGCTTGCTGTTGTTGCCGGTCATGGCCCGCGCGCAGAACGACATCAAGATTCGTGATCTCACGAGTGCCGAGGGTGCGCTCCCGGTGCGCCTGGTGGGCTACGGACTCGCCGTCGGACTCGATGGCACCGGTGACCGCGCTATCGGCGGACAGACCGCCGGCCCCACGATTCAGAGCGTTATCAACATCCTGCGTCGCTTCAACATCGAAGTGCCGGCCGATCTCATTCGTATGCGCAACGTCGCGGCCGTGCTGGTGACCGCTGAAGTGTCGCCGTATCTGCGCGCTGGTGGCCGCTTCGAAGTGAACGTCGCCTCCATGGGTGATGCGCGCTCGCTGCGTGGTGGCACGCTCTACATGACGCCGCTCGTGGCCGATGCCAGTGGCGCGCCACTCGCGTCGGCGCAGGGTTCGCTGTTGGTGAGTGATGGCGGTGCGGCCACGCGCTACATGCCGTCGCATGAAACGTCGGCGCGCATTCCTACGGGTGGCGTGCTCGAAGCCGATCTCCCGCGCCCGGCCATCGTCGCCACCTCGCGCTTGCTGCTGCGCGAACCCGATCTTGGTACGGCCACGCGCATCGCCATCGCCATCAACGCCACGTACGGCGATAAGACCGCCACCGTGGAAGACGAAGGCTCGGTGATCGTGACGCTGCCTGATTCCGTGCAGAAGCCGACCGCGCTGGCCCGCATTCGTGATCTCGCCGTCAAGCCGGAGTCGCGTCCGCGCATCATCATCGACGGCAAGGACGGCACCGTGGTGGCCGGCGGCGAGATGATCGTCGGCTCGGCAACCGTGAGTCACGGCGCCATCACCCTGGCCATTGGTACCGAAACGGCCAACGACACCACGGCGATTCCGGGCAGTGTCCGCCTGCCGGCTGGTATTCCCGTGCAGCGTGTGGCGTCGGCCCTGCATGCCGTGCGGACGCCACCGAATGAGATCGCCGCCATCTTTGCCGCCCTCCGCGAAGTGGGCGCTATCACCGCCGAGGTCATCGTTCGATGATCGACCGCATCAATGCCCGTAGCATGCAGAGCGCGAGCGCGCCCGCGGCCCCACTGTCCGCGAAGGATCAGCGGGACGCCACGCTCATGAAGTCCGCCAGTCAGCTCGAAGGCATGTTCGTCCAGCAACTTTACAAGGCGATGCGCGAGACCGTTCCGCAGCAGGAAGGAATCGTTTCAGGTGGGGCCGGAGAGGACATCTTCACCGGACTCCTGGATCAGCACCTTGCTGCCGAGACTCCCAAGCAGTGGGAGCATGGGATCGCGCAGGCGCTCTACCGACAGCTGCGTCACGGCCTCCCCGCTGACGCACCCCAGGACTCCGTGACCACTCCTGATTCAAACACCCGCTGATGTCGACGATGACACTCTTCCCACAAGAACCCGCACCCCGCCTCGGCGTACCGACCGGGGCACTGCTGGATGCGCTGCACGATGCGCTGATCAGCGAGCGTAAGCTGCTCGATGATCTCATCGGGCAGATGCGGCGCCAGCGCGCGTCGGTCGCGGCGGATGACATCGAAGGCGTGGATGAAAGCACCTTTGCCACGCACCGCATTCTCGCCACGCTCGGTCAGGCGCGTACGCGTCGCCGGCAGCTCAACATCCTGCTGGGCGGGTCCGAAGACTGCACGTTGCGCGAACTCGAAGACATGCTCGGCGACCAGGTCGACACGCGACTGCGCGATGCGCGGTTGCGTCTTACGCAGGCCGCCGATCTCCTCACTCGCGAAGTGGGCATGAACCGCAAGCTGCTTCGCGAAGCGCTGACCAATACTGACCAGCATGTGCGCACCCTCGTGGGCGCCCCTGCCCTGCCCACCACATATGCCACCGAAGGGTTGGCCGCGCCCACCAGCGGTGCGCCTCGTGGTGTGCTCGTGAACCGGACCGCCTGACATGTCCTCCGGCCTGTTGAGCATTGCGCGCACAGCGCTTCTCACGCACCAATCCGCGCTCCAGACGATCTCGCAGAACATCGCGAACGCGGAGACGCCGGGCTATTCGCGCCAGGAAGCGATACTCGCCGCCAACGTGCCGGTTCGCATGCCGTACGGCAACGTCGGCACCGGCGTACATGTGGAAACGATCATCCGCAAGCGCGACCTGCTGCTCGACGATAGCTACCGCTCAGCCAGCACGCTGGCCGGCGGTGCCGAAATGCGTCGTGATCTCCTGGGTCAGGTGGAAAGCGTGTTCGGCGAACCGAGCGACGCCGGCATGGCCAGTGCGCTCGACGCGTTCTGGGGCTCGTGGAGCGACCTCTCCGCGTCGCCGAGCAGCCTGTCGGCGCGATCGGTCGTGCAGCAGCGTGGTCGCCAGGTGGCGCAGCTGTTCAACGAGTACGACACGCAGCTCACGCAGCAGCGCACGTCGACGCTGGAGCGACTGCAGAATACCGTGAGCACGATCAACTCGATCGCCACGCAGGTGGCTGAGTTAAACACGCGCATCATCACGTCGGAGAGCAACGGCAACACCAACAACGACTTGCGCGATCTGCGCGACATGAAGCTCGACGAGCTCTCGAAGATCGCCGGCACGCGGGTTATTCCGCAGCTCGACGGCGGTGTGTCGGTACTCATCGGCAATTCCACGCTGGTGCAGGGGGATACGGCGCGTCCGCTTTCGCTGAAGCTGGAGATGCCGGATCCCATGCCGGCCACGCCGCTCACCGATGTGAACGTGCGGATTCAGCTCGGCAACTCACCCGACCGCCTCGCGCCCTTGGCTGGCGAGCTCAAGTCGATGGTCGACGTGTTGAATGTCGATATTCCCGAGGCGCGCAGCCGCTTGGATGCCATGGCCGCGCAGTTCACGACCGCTGTGAACAACGTGCACACCACCGGCTACTCGTTCACCGGCAATACGGTGCCGGGTACCGCCGCCGGCAACTTCTTTGCCGCGGGCACCGTCACCAACCCGGTCACTGCGGCGACGATCCGGGTCGACAGCGCCATTCTGAACGACCCGCTCAAGATCGCCGCCAGCGGCAACGCGAACGGTCCGACCGACAACAGCGTGGCGCAGGGGCTGGCTGGCCTGCGGATCGTCGATGATACGGTCAACTGGACGTCGAGCACCGGTGCCACCGAGTCGGGCTCATTCTTAAGCTTCTTCCGCAGCATGGTCACGCGAATCGGCATTGATTCCGCCGCCGCGACCGACAATGCCACCGTGTACCGCAGTCTGGCCGATCAGGCCGACGCCCGCCGCCAGTCGGTCAGTGGCGTGAGTACCGACGAGGAACTGGTGAACATGATGCGCGTGCAGCAGTCTTATCAGGCGGCCACGAAGATGATCAAAGTGGCCGATGATATGATGCAAACGCTTCTCTCACTGGTCTGATACGCGATGCTCATCCTCGGACGTCGCGAAGGCGACTCGATCATCATTGACGGCGGGATTCGGATCGTCGTCGTGTCCTGCGACCGCGGCGGCGTCCGCATCGGCATCGATGCGCCCAGCCACGTCAAGATTCTGCGCGGCGAGATTGCCGATCAGGTCAAGTCGGAGAACGAGCGGGCGGCCGCCCCGGTGGCCACGGCATGGCTGGCCGCGCTTGGCGCGCCGACGAGTGCGCCGGCACCCGAGCCGGACGCCTGATGTCTGCGGGCGCGTTAGCCGATGCGGCGCGAGGCCTTCAAGGTGGGCAGCTCGATGAGGCAGCCGTAGGGATAGGCGTGTCCGTGTCCGTTGCTCCGCGCCAACAGCCAGCTGATCGCGCCCGCGTCGAGCGCCAGCGCATCGGCGTCGCCCTCACCAGTGCTGCCGTCGGTGGACACCTCGATGCGCACGACATCGCCTTCGGTGGAGAGCGCCATGCGGACACTCGCCCGCGCGGTGCCGTCGCGGCCCGTTGCCACGCGACAGGCTGCCGTCATGGCCACACACAGCGCGTGCTGCAACGCCAATGGATCGGCTCGCACCGGCTGCACGTCGTCGGCGACCACCACGGTACAGCCCACGTCCCGGTATTCGGGATGGTGCTCGAACAGCGCCAGGGCAGCGCGCACACTGTCGCCGGGCATCAGGGGCTCGAGATCGGCGTCGTCACGTCGCGGCAGCTGTCGCAACTGCTCCAGCAATCCGTCCAAGCGGTCGGCATCCATGCGCAATCCGGTGAGCACGCGCTCGTCGGGAACACGCGTCGAATCGAAGAGCGCGGCGATGGCCGAGACCGTCGCCACGCGATTGCTGAACGCATGTGCCAACCCGCGAAGCAAATCGTCATGTACCGAGAGCCAGCGCGCCGCCCCCACGTCGCTGCTCACGTCTGATCTTTCCACTCGCACTCCAGGATCTGCCGCGTGTTTGTCATCATAGGCCTGGTCATCGTGATGGGCTCCGTCATCGGTGGCTATTTGATGCACCATGGCGAGTTCGCCGTGCTCATCCAGCCCAACGAGTTTCTCATTCTCGGTGGTGCGGGACTTGGCTCCATGATCATTGCCAATCCGCCCGCGGTCCTGAAGGGTGTGGTGTCGCAGGCGCTTGGCCTGCTCAAGCCGAATCCGTTCGGTGCCACGGCCTATGCCGAACTGCTGCAGGTACTCTACGAGATCTTCCAGAAGGCCCGCAAGGATGGACTGGTCGGTCTTGAGTCGCACATCGAAAATCCCGAGTCCAGCGACATCTTCCAGAAGTATCCGTCGTTCATGGGCAACCACCACGCGGTGTCGCTGTTGTGCGATACGCTCAAGGTGCTCCTCACCGGCACCGTGGAAGACCATAATCTGGCCGAGATCCTCGACGTCGACCTCGAGAAGCATCATCACGAGGCGATGCTGGTGCCCAGCGCCGTGACCGCCGTCGGCGACGCCATGCCGGGTTTCGGTATCGTGGCCGCCGTCCTCGGCGTGATCATCACGATGGGCTCGATCGGTGGCGCCGCCTCCGAAATCGGTGAGAAGGTCGCCGCCGCGCTCGTCGGAACGTTTCTCGGCATTCTGCTCGCGTACGGCGTGTTCGGTCCGATCGCCAAGGCGATGGAGAATCGCATCGCCGCCGAACATGACTACATGCTCTGCGTGCGCACCGCGCTGCTGTCGTTCGCTCGAGGCGACGCACCGATGACCGCCGTGGAATTTGCCCGCCGCAACGTCGAACCGCACGAGCGCCCGAGCTTCACCGAGCTCGAAGAGCTGACGCGCAAGAAGGCCGCGTAATACCATGGCTCCGCGCGGTGGCAAGAAGATCATCATCGTCAAGAAGAAGGTCGCCGGACACGGCGGCCATCACGGCGGCTCATGGAAGGTGGCGTACGCCGACTTCGTGACCGCCATGATGGCGTTCTTCATGGTGATGTGGATTCTTGGCATGGACGACAAGACGAAGCAGGCCATCGAGGGCTACTTCGCCAATCCCGTCGGCTACAAGAAGGGCTACGGCGCCGGTTCGAGTCCGCTCTCCACTGGCACCGCGCCCACCAACGTGCAGAAGACGCCGCTGCGCATGATCGTGCGCAGCACCGAGCAGCGCACGTTCGAGCAGCTCAAGAACGCGATCCTCGAAAAGGTCGCCGCGAACGATTCGCTGAAGTCACTCAAGGCCCTGGTCGACGTGCAGGTCACGAACGACGGCCTGCGCATCGAGCTCGTGGAAACAGGTGCCGGCGACGTGTATTTCCCGACCGGCTCGGCCAAGATGAAATCGCCGACGATGCTCGCCCTGCAGCTGATCGGCACCGAGCTCGCCACGCTGCAGCACCCCGTGATTCTCGAAGGCCATACCGACGCCGCGCAATTTGGCGCCGCCGGTGGCACCTACGGGAACTGGGAGCTCTCCGCCGATCGCGCCAACGCCGCCCGCCGCGTCCTCGAAGGCGTCGGATTGAACGAAGGGCGCATCGTGGAAGTGCGCGGCTACGCCGCCACCAAGCCGCGTATCCTCGATGATCCGCTTTCGGCTGCCAATCGGCGTATCTCGATCCTGCTGCCGTTCAGCGTGGTACCAGATGGGGCCGCGGACGCCGCGACGATGGCGCAGTACAAGACGGACTCGATGCGGGCGAATATTTCGAAGAGGGTTGCGCGGTAAGGGCGAAGTAGGGAGTACGGGGTCGGGAGTATGGGGTCCGTACTCCGTACTCCGTACTCCATACCCCTTACTCCATACCCCGTACCCCGTACCTCTTACTCCGCCGTTGTTGTAAGCCGTTGCGTAGCCCACAAAGCGGCATCGGCGTACAGCCCCGCGAGCTCGGCCCGCAGCGCGATCGCCACGCTGTCATCGGCATCGACCTCGGCCCACTCACCGCGTTCGTACGCGTCGGCGAGGCGCAGAACCGGCGCATGCGGTCCGGTACCTTTGAGTAGCGCGTCGCGCACATCCACGCTGACCGGGAGCCGCTCCAGCACGGAGTCCATCGGCAGACCGAGCAGCGCGTCCATGCGCGAGAGCAGTCCCACCAGGAAGCGCGCCGACGGGTCGCCGGAGAGTCCGTGCGCGGTCACCGTTTCGCAGAAGCGGCCGCGCACGAGGGCGTTCACCACGGCCTCGTGGGCCACCGGGCTCTGGGCGCCGACGGTGGCGATGAGCATGATGAGCATCCAGCGCGACAATGCCTCACGGCCGATGAGACGGATCGCGTAGGGAATCGAATCGACTGAGCGGGCCCCGAACGAGGCCGAGTTCACGATGCGCAGCAGCGAGAGCGAGAGCGACGGATGGCTGCGGAACGCTTCCTCGAGCGCGGAGTCCGTGACATCGGGCTCGTTGAGCAGGGCCATGATGTTGAACACCGTGGCGTGCTGCACGTTGACGGCGCGTCCGTCGAGTGTTTCCGGGCGACTGAACACATAGCCCTGAAAGAGCACGCACCCCATCGTCTCGCAGGCGTGCAGCATCTCGGCCGTTTCCACCCGCTCGGCGAGCACCGTGAGCCCCCGCGCGTTGAGCCGCGCCACCGTGGGGGCGAGTTCCTCGGCAGTTTTCCCGAGGACATCCAACTTCACGATACTGGCAAACGGCAGGAGCGGGTCGAGCGACGGGCGCGAGTCATAGTCGTCGAGCGCCAGCCGATACCCTTCCGCCACGGCACGCTCGCAGGCGTCGACTACCGCCGCGTCGCCGTCGATCGTTTCGAGCAGTTCCAGCACCACCGCCGTCGGGTCGAAGATCTTGTAAAGTTCGCCCAGCAGGTGTTCTCGGGTAATGTTCACGAACGCCGTAGTGCCCGCGGTCAGCCGATCGAGGCCGATCGACAGCAGGGCGTGCAACGCCGTATCGCCGCACATGTGCGATTCCGACAGGCCAGTCGCCTGCGTGGCATCCCGGTGCGCCCGATACAACAGCTCATACGCCACCCGTCGTCGATTGGTATCGAAGATTGGCTGGCGCGCAATGAACACGTGTTGCGCCGTTGGTGGCGGCGTCACGTCGACTTCGGTGTAACTCATACGGGACCCGGGTTCGTCATCATACCATCGACTATCGTCGTGATCATGCGGCAACTTCAATCCGAACGGCCAGCAGGGATAAAGCGTTTCGTCGTGCGGCACAGTATCGCACGGTGTCTGACTTTATCAATGTTTGTGATGGCCGGATGTCGCGATCGTGATGCACAGACGTCGGCCGTCGACTCGCTGCTGGCCCGGGATCTCACGCTAGCCGCCGGCGACGCGCCGGTCCGGCCGCTTCCCGCCCAGATCGGTGACACCGCTCTTGCTACCCCGAGCGCTCCCGCTCGGACCACGCCGCAAACAGTTCCCCAAGCAGTTCGCCCTTCTTCGCGCCCTTCGCGTGCTCCGCGACCTTCGCGTCAAGCGGTAGAGCCCGCCTCGGCACCAGCGCCCGTCGCCGAGGCACTATCCACGTCACCAGCCACGACACCGGCCGCAACCCCAGGCCCGACCCGCGGTCTCGCCTCCGGCACCGCACTTTCCGGAAAGACCAACGCCGCCATCTGCTCGCTGGCCAATCGCCCCGGCGATCGCATTGTGGCTGAGCTCGCCGAGGCGGTGAACGGACCCGACGGCGCGTCGCTCCCGGTGGGTACGCCGATCCTGGTGGAGATGGCGCCGCCCGCCGCCGACGGCCGCTTCGTGTTCCGCGTGCGCAGCGTGCAGGTGAACGGGGAACTCGTGCCCGTGCAGGGCACCGTGCGGGTGGGCGACGATGTGGCCATCACCGAGCGCCAGGTCTCGAAGGGCGGCGACAAGGGCAAGGTCATCACCGGCGCCATCATCGGCGCCATCGCCGGACGCGTGCTCGGCGGCGGCACCCGCGGTACTGTCATCGGAGCTGCCGGCGGTGCCGCCGCGGGAACCATTGCCGCCGCCCGCAATTCACAGACGGAGCGCTGTCTTCCCGCTGGCGCGTCTCTCACCGTCACGCTCTCCGCACCACTCGTTTTTCCGTAGAATTCTGAAGAGTACGCCGTACTCCTTACCCCGTACCCCGTACTCCCTACTGTTTGTTCATGATTGACGTCATCGAGTACACCAAGCTGTATGGCGACACTGTGGCCGTGCAGTCGCTGTCATTCCGCGTGGCTCCGGGCGATGTGCTCGGTCTGGTCGGCCCCAACGGCGCCGGCAAGACTACCACGTTGCGCGCCCTCGCCGGCATTCTGCAGCCCACATCGGGCAGCATTCGGATCGCCGACATCGACCTGCACACCGATCCCGTGACCGCCAAGTCGCGGCTCGCGTTCATCCCCGATGAACCGCAGCTGTTCGACTATCTCACCGTCACCGAGCATCTGCAGTTCGTGGCGCGCCTGTATGGAGTACACGACGCGGCCCCACGTATTCCCGTGTTGCTCGAAGAACTCGAGCTTACGGCGAAGAAGGATGCCCTCCCGACCGAACTCTCACGCGGCATGAAGCAGAAGCTGGCCATCGCCTGCGGCCTGCTGCATCAGCCGTCGGCGTTGCTGCTCGACGAGCCGCTCACCGGACTCGATCCGGTCGGCATCCGTCGCATGAAGGAGACGATCGCCGCACGGGCGCGCGAGGGCGCGGCCGTCATTCTCAGTTCGCACCTGTTGCATCTGGTGGAAGAGCTGTGCACGCGCCTGCTGGTGATTCGCAAAGGACAGGCGGTGGCGCTGGGCACTATCGCCGAGATCGTCGAGTCGCGTCCCGATCTGGCCGGTCGGTCACTCGAGGAGATGTTCATCGCCCTCACCGGCGACGACACCGCCTCGTGAACATGACGCCTACGGCTGTGCAACAGCCCGCGCCGGCGCCGGCCATGCTGTTCCTGTATCAGCGCACCGTCCGGAATCGCCTACGCCAACAGCTGGCGCGCGCGAAGAGTCCGCGCTATCTCGCGGCCGTCGTGATGGGCATGCTCTACATCTGGTGGGCGCTGTTCCGCAATTCACGGTTGGGCGGCGGACCGCTCGCGAAGATCGTCGAAACCGATGTGGCCGTGCCGATCGCCAGCGCCCTCATGTTGTTGTCGGCCGCGCGCTGGTGGGTGTTCGGTGGTGAGCGCAGCGCCCTCGCCTTCACGCCGGCCGAAGTGCAGTTCCTGTTTCCCGCGCCGGTGAGCCGACGACAGCTCGTGCATGCGAAGCTCGTGCGCATGCAGCTCGCGATTCTGCTCAACACGTTCATCTTCAGCGTCCTGCTCCGCGGCAGCGGCGGTACGGTGGAAGGATGGCAACGCGGTCTGTCGCTGTGGATGCTGTTCTCCTCACTCGCTCTCCATCGTCTGGGCGCCTCCATCGTGCACGCCAACGCGATGGAGCACGTCGGCAAAGCACGTCGTCGGCTCATTCTGCCGCTCATCGTGTTCGGTGCGGTCTTGGTGGCCGTGATCTACGGCGTCGTGACGGCGTGGCCGCTGCTGAAGGTGGCCAGTCTGTCGGGCACCAAGGCCGTGCTGCTCGCCGTCACCGATGCGCTTCGCACGCCCGTTCCCGCCGCCGCGCTGTGGCCGGTGCGCGCCGTGCTCGAACCCGTCTTTCTTGGGAGTGGGGCGAAATGGCTCGCGGCCATGCCGTGGGCCGTCGCGATGCTGCTGCTGCACTACTTCTGGGTGGTTCGGCTCGACAAGGCGTTCGAAGAAGCGGCGCTTGAAGCCACGCAGCATCGCGCCGAGCGACTGCATCGCTTCCGCACATCGCAGATGGGTAACTCGCGCTCGCGGAAGGGCAAGCTGGCCAAGGTGCCGTCGCTCGCGCTGACCGGTCGTCCGGAAATGGCCATCGCCTGGAAGAACGTGGTGGCCGCACTGCGCGGTGGAGCATGGCGTACACAGCTGCTCACGTTCACCGTCGGTCTGGCCGTGCTCGCCGCCGTCACGCGCTCGGCCTCCGACCGCGCCGGCGATGTGTTCATGGGCGTCACCTTCGGGTGGGGCGCGATGCTGCTCTTCATCGGCCCGTTGTGGATGCGCTTCGACCTGCGGCTCGATTTGCCGCGTTTGGCGATGCTGAAGACGATGCCCCTGCCCGGTTGGCGCATCGTGGCAGCAGAGATCGCAGCCGTGACCACGTTGCATTCGATCACGGTGTGGTCACTCATGGTCGTGCCGCTCGTGATGTTTCTGCAGGAGCCGGCGATGCTGGCGGAAAGTGGCGCCACGATCCCCATTATCGTGTCGGTGATCGTGGGCGTGCCGATCTTCAACGCGCTCATGTTCACGATTCAGAACGGCACGGCGCTGCTCTTTCCGGCGTGGGTGCGACTGGGCACCGAGGCGCGCGGGTTCGAAACGATGGGGCAGAACCTGCTCACCACCGGCGCCACCACGCTGGTGGCCGCGATCGCCCTGGTGTTCCCGGTCGGCTTGGGCGGACTGGTCCTCTGGTTCACCAACGACTGGGGTGGCTGGTCGGTGCTCGTCGCCACGGTGCTGGCCTGCGCCGTGGTCGTGGCCGAGCTCTGGCCGATCTTGTTCTGGCTGGGTGGCGTATTCGAGAAGATCGATGTGAGTGAAGTCGCGGCCTCCACCTGACGTCGCCCTTCCCGTGCGATGCTTTGGTGCCTAACCTGCCATGCCGGGGTATATCCCCGATGCAGGATTCACGAACCGTGTAGATGAGCCATGCCGGCTGACGAATTCAAAGCGCCCGACGACGAAACACCCGACGAGACGCCGGACGACGACGACACGCCCGAGTCCCCCGACGACGACGAAGGGGCTGAGGACGAAGACGACGACGACAGCGACTACGGCGTCACCGACAGCATCGGCACCGGTGATGTCGATGGTGAGGCGAAGCCTGCCGTTTTCGTGACCACGCGCGAGCCGATCGCGCTGGTCGTGTCGCGCCTGGACGACCCGCGCGCGCCGGAGTCGTCGGCACTGGCCGCCTACATTGACGGCCGCATGGTGGCCCGCAGCGCCATGCCGCCGGAAGCCATCGAGCGGCTCGTCGATCTCAAGCTGTTCGAAGAGCCGGTCGCCCTTGGCCTGTTCGCCTACGAAGAGGCCCCGGGGCTGCAGTGCCGCCTGTTCGCGCTGGTCCCGCGCGCCTCGCTCGATTCCGACGCGCACTCGTCGGAACCGTGGAAGGCAAGCGTGCCGAGCTACGAAGCGATGCGCGACGCCGAAGACCAGATGGATGACGACATGGACGACGATGACGACGAGGATGGCGACGACGAGTCACCGTTCGAGACGATCCTCCTCGGCCACATCGTGCGCTTCGCCAAGGACCGCAAGTATCCGGACAACCTGGCCGAAGAAGCGGTCGATATTCTGACGCGAATCATTCACGGGGCCGAGCCGTTGGAAGACGCGGACCGGAAGGCGATCGACGACTTGCTGGGATCGCTTTAGGAGTGCTGGCGGATAGACCGTAAACTGCTGGTTCACGCGAAGCGCGCAAAGGGCCGCGAAGGCACGCGAAGAACTGCAGAAAGTCACACGAATGACCCGCCGTCGGATCGCCTCGACGGTGGGTCATTTTCTTTTTCGACAACAGACAACGCGCTGTTTGCTTTCCTTCGCGTCCCTTCGCGGACTTCGCGCCCTTCGCGTGAACGAGCTGTTACCGAACCCAGCCGATCAGTCAAAAGCTGGCGTAACACCAAGAATCCAGCTAACTGTTGCCTCGCGTCTGACCTCAACCTCACTCCAGCCCTCCACCAAGCATGCGCCTCACTCGCCTGCTCTCCGCCGCCGCCGTTGTCGCCCTCGCGGTCACCACGCCCCGAGTCTCGGCGGCCCAGCTCGCCGACACCAAGATGCTTACTGCCGATGCGGTCAAGAGCCTGCTCTCGAGCGCCGAGGCCACCGCGAAGCAGAACAAGTGGAACGTGTCCATCGCCATCACCGATGCCGCCGGTGACCTGCTGGGCTTCCTCAAGCTCGACAATGCCAGCACCGGCTCCGTCCAGATCGCGCAGGGAAAAGCCCGTACCGCCGCCCGCTTCGGCCGGCCCACGAAAGTGTATGCCGACCGGATTCTGAGCGATACGCTTACGTTCCTTTCGGTCGACGGACTCGTCGCTCTTCAGGGCGGCTTGCCCATTCTGGTCGGCGGCAAGGTGATCGGCGCCGTCGGGGTGAGCGGAGCCACCAGCGCGCAGGACGAACAAGTCGCCGCGACCGCAATTGCGGCTGTCATCAAATTGTGAGCACGTCGTGAACTCCCGTGGGCCCTCATTGCGCGGCTAGATTCTGAACACTCTGACTTCCGACGGTATCGACACCCCCGACCTGCCGCATGCACTCGCGGCACTTCGCGACAGCAACGCACGGTATCGCGTGCTGGCCGACACCATGTTGCATGGTGTCGTCCATCAGGCCGCGGACGGTCGGATCATCGCCATGAATCCGGCCGCCGAGCGCATCCTCGGACAGTCACGGGCCGAGATGCTCGGCAGCACCTCGGAGCATGCCGAACAGCACACCGTGCGGGAAGACGGCTCCGTTTTTCCTGCGGCGGAGCATCCCTCGATGCGCGCGCTGGCCACTGGCGTCGCGGTCCGCGGCGTGATCATGGGGGTCTACAATCCGCGCGAGCGACAGCGCCGGTGGATCTGCATCGACGCCGTTCCCATCATGCATGCGGATGCGCCAAAGCCGGTGGAGGTGTACACCGTCTTCGAAGACATCACGGAGCGACGCGCCACCGAACTCGCACTAAAAGCCCGCGACGCACACTTCCGCCTGCTCGTCGAGCACATGCCCGACCTGTACCTGCGGACCAACCTGCACACCGGGCACTACGAGTACGTCAGTCCGGCCAGCATGAAGATGTTCGGCTTCTCCGCCGAACAGATGATGCAGAAGGACTTCGTGCATTTGCTCGATATGGTCTACGAAGACGACGGGCCCGCGGTCATCGCCGCCATCGAGCGGCTCACGCGCGATGGTCGCGCCGAGTCGGAGTTTCGCAGCCTCTCGAGTTCGGGCGACTTGCGCTGGTTCTGGTCGATCATGACCCTCGTGCCAGACGAGCAGGGCGCGCCGATGTATCGGGACACCTTCGTCCGCGAGATTACCGATCGGAAGCGCATCGAATTGGAGCTCAGCGACGCGGTGGATCAGAAGAACCGCTTCATCGCCACCCTGGCCCACGAGCTGCGCAATCCACTCGCGCCACTCGGCAACGTGGTCGCGCTGTTGCAGGATCCCATCTCGCCCGCTCGACTGCTCTGGTGTCGCGACATCATCGAGCGTCAGGTCACGCAGATGGGGCGCCTGCTGGATGACCTGCTCGATTTGTCACGCATCACGCACGGCAAGATCACGCTGCAGCGCGAACAAGTCACGCTCACCGCCATGCTCGAGCGCGGCATTGAAATGGCGCGCCCTGCCATCGAGGCTTGCCGCCACGATCTCGTGGTCGATGTGTCGAGTGAACGCTTGCATGTATACGGCGACATCGTGCGGCTGGCGCAGGTATGCTGTAACCTGCTCACGAACGCCGCCAAGTACACCGACGCCGGCGGAATCATCACGCTGCGCATTCTGCGCGACGGACTGCACGCCGTGATCGAAATCGAAGATACCGGCATCGGCATCGCCGAAGCGGATCTCGAACGCGTGTTCGGCATGTTCAGTCAGGTCGACACCACCCGTACGCGCTCCGGCGACGGCCTCGGCATCGGCCTCTCGCTGGCGAAAGGCATCGTGGAACTGCATGGCGGAGAGGTCGAGGCGCGCAGCGCCGGACTCGGGCACGGCAGCACGTTCAGCGTTCGGCTGCCGCTGGCGATGTAACAGCGCGCGCGACTATCGCTGCTCGTCGTGTCCGCGAAAACCGATGCGTTGATTCACCGCGCGTCGTGCGTCGAGCGACATGTACGACCAGCCTCCAATCTCCGCGAGGGTACGGCGGCAACCACGGCACTCACCGTTGAGGTCGATGACGCAGACCTTGATGCACGGGGAGGTCGCCGGAACAATCGAAAGGGACGAGTCGCTCATCCGAGAAATTTAGTCAACTGCGCCTCCACTTTCTTCGCGGTTCGCTGGCTAGTATACCCCATGAGTCATGCCTCCGGCGCCACCGTACTCGGGGCTGCTTCGTTTCTCGCCGACGGTGGCGAAATGGGACGGCGCATCCGGGATTTCGATTGGGCCGCGACGTCGCTGGGCGAGGCCGAGCGCTGGCCGGCACCGCTCAAGACCATCGTGCGGATGATGCTGACCACGAATCACGCGGTGTTCGTGTTCTGGGGGCCCGATCTCATCTGCCTCTACAACGACGCCTACAGTCGCTCGCTTGGCAGCGAACAGCACCCGTCCATCCTCGGTATGAAAGGCCCGGACGCGTGGGCCATTGCCTGGGATGTGATTGCGCCGCAGATCGCGCTGGTCACATCCGGACAAGGCGCCACGTGGCACGAGAACCAGCGCATTCCGATCCAGCGCCACGGTCGGCTCGAGGAAACGTATTGGACCTACAGCTACGGTCCCATTCACGACGACGGGGCGCCCAATGGCGTAGGCGGTACGCTTGTCCTCACCACCGAGACCACCGAGCATGTCTTCGCGCAGCGACGGCTGCAGTCGGGCGAGGCACGGTGGCGATCGCGCTTCGAACAGGCGCCGGGCTTTGTGGCGATTCTTGAAGGCCCGACGCATTGTTTCGAGTTTGCCAATCCGCCGTACCGTGAATTGATCGGTGGACGCGATTGCATCGGGCGCAACGTGATCGACGTGCTGCCCGAAGCTGAATCGCATGGCTTCCTTGCGCTACTCGACCGCGTGTATCACGACGGCGTGCCGTTTCTCGGCACAGCTGTTCCGCTCACGCTCACTGCACCGTCAGACGGCATCGCGCGAACACGCTATCTCGATTTCGTCTACCAGCCCATTCGCGACGACGGCGGACGCATCACCGGTGTCTTCGCGCATGGGTCCGACGTGACCGATCGCGTGAACGCGAGCAGCGCACTGATCGACAGCGAAGCGCGCTATCGGGCCTTGGCCGAGCAGTTGCCAGGTGGTGCCGTATTCGTGATCGACGAATCACTGCGCTTCGTCATGGCTGGTGGCGAGGCATTGCTCACGGCCGAACGGGTGCCGCAGGATTTCGTCGGTCGCACCATCGACGAAGTCTTCGACGCCGGGACGGTGGCCGCGTACGCACCGCACCTTCGCGACGCGTTCAATGGCAACGCGTTCGAAGTCGAACACCGCACGTTCGGCCGCTACTTCCTCACGCGAGGCACGCCACTGCGCACGGTGGGCGGCACAGTGTATGGCGTGTTGGCGGTCTCCAGCGATATCACCGACCGCAGACGCGTGGAGAATCAACTGCGCACGGCCAACGGCCGGCTCGCCGGCGTGATGTCGGCGGCGGAGATCGGCGTCTGGTGGTGGGACATGGACACCACCGTCGTCGGACACGATCGCAATCTGGCGCGACTGTACAATCTTGGTGACGTGGTCACATCCACACTGGAGCAGCACACCGCGAACATCGCGGCCGAAGACTGGCACATCGTGGAAGCCGCCGTCGTCAACGCGAAAGCCACGGGAACGTTCTACATTCGCGAGTACCGCATCCGCGACGCCGACGGCCAGGTGCGATGGCTCGGCGCGAGAGGACGCGTGGAGCGTGACCCCGTGAGCGGCCACGATGTGCTGACCGGACTCGTCATCGACATCACCGACCTCAAGGTGCTCGAGGAGTCACTCAGGGCGTCGGACCGGCAGAAAGACCGTTTTCTCGCGATGCTCGCACATGAGTTGCGCAATCCGTTGGCGCCGCTGCTGAACGCCGTCACCATGCTCGAGGCTGATCCGATCTCGAGCCGCGATCTCGCCTGGTGCCGCGATGTGATCGGCCGGCAAACGCGCCAGCTGGCGTTCTTGCTCGACGACCTGCTCGATATTTCACGCATTACGCATGGTCGCCTGTGGCTCGAGCGACGTGACGTGTCGCTCAGCAGCATCATCGAGGCCGCCATCGAGACCGTCACGCCGATCCTCAACGCGCGCGAACATCGTCTGCACATCGATGTGCCGGACGAACCGCTGTCGCTGTACGTCGACCCCGATCGCATGGCCCAGGTCCTGGCCAATCTGCTCGGCAACGCCGCCAAGTTCACGGAGCCGGGTGGCGACATCGAGCTACAGGCCCGCGAGTGCAACGGCGTCGTGGAAATCGTCGTGCGCGACAGCGGCATCGGATTAGCCGCCGATGATCACGAGCACATCTTCAGCATGTTCTCACAAGTCGACCCAGCCGCCGGCCGCCCACGGAGCGGACTCGGCATCGGGCTCTCCCTCGTGCGCGGCCTCGTCGAACTGCACGACGGCGACATCAGCGTACACAGCGACGGACCCGGTCACGGCAGCGCCTTTACCATACGGCTCCCCGCGCTCGCGAGCTAAGCGATCGGTTACGACGCCGGCTTCACCGCACTCCATGCCGGGCACGACGGCGCCTGTCCCGCCGGCCGCGGCGCCCCATCGGCACGCGGAATCGTATCCGCCACCTGCATCAGCTCCACGTCGAAAATCAGCGTCGCCCGCTCCGGAATCACCGGCGGCCGCCCCTTCTCGCCGTACGCTAACTGCCAGGGAATGATGAGCCGGCGCGACCCGCCCACGTGCATGCCCTGAAAGCCCAGATCCCATCCCGCGATCACGCGACGGAATCCCTGCGGAAAGCTGATTGGGTCTTTTACGCGTCCGGCGTTAGTGGTATCACGCGACGAATCGAACTTCTTGCCGTCGACAGTCCACCCCGTGTAGTGCGCATACACACACCGCCCCGCCGTGAGCGGCGTGCCAGCACCGACCACCAGGTCAATCCCATCGAGCGAGAAGAGCGACACCGCCTTCCCCTCCACCGCCGGAATCGGCGGCGCATACCGCGGCGCCCGAGCACACCCCGCGATCACCACCACCGTCATCACAACAGCAAGCGTAAGTCTCATACCCTGAACACTACCCCCTCCCCCCAAGATTTTCACCCAAAGCCCACAGCCCACAGCCCAAAGCCCCACAGCCCACAGCCCACAGCCCAAAGCCCAAAGCCCACGGCCCAAAGCCCCACAGCCCAAAGCCCAAAGCCCTGTAACATTCCCCCTCCCCACGGCATTCATGAGACAATCCACCCCATCATGACTGCTCCTGCCGCCTCCCGCCGAGTGACTGACCAACCGACGCACCTGATCGATCAGGTGCGAGCCGGTGATCCGCACGCACTCGGCCAACTCTACGACGAGTTCGCGCCGCGACTGCTGCGCGTGGCCCACCAACTGCTGGGCTCACGCGAAGACGCCGAAGACGCGGTGCACGACATGTTCCTCGGGCTGCCTGAGGCGCTGCGACGCTATGAAGAACGTGGCGCGCTGCGCGCGTGGCTCACCACCCGCACCGTGCGCGTGGCACTCATGCGACTGCGCCGCGTGAAGCGACGTCGCGAGGACACACTCACCGACATCGGGCACGCAGCGCCCAACACCGCCGGCGACCTCGGCGACGCGAGCGAACTCGAACGCGCCATCGCCATGCTGCCCGACACGCTGCGAGCCGTATTCGTGCTGCGACAGATCGAAGGTTTTACCCATCCCGAGATCGCCACGATGCTCGGCATCTCCGAAGGCAACTCGCGTGTGCGCCACACCCGCGCCCTCGAACAGCTTCGCGCCAGGATCACCAGATGACCACGCCCTCTCCCCTGCACGCCGCACATCCCTCCATGGCTACGTGGCAGGATTATGTGAGCGCACCGCTCTCGGCGCGTGACCGCGCGCTGACCGATCATCTGCAGCGTTGCGCCGAGTGTGAGCGTACGGTGCAGTTCCTGACTGAGCTCGACGCGCGCGCGCAGCAACTGCCGCTCGAGGCCGCACCAACGGCGTTGCGCGCACGGATACTTGCATCGCGTGCTGCGGGCGTTCGTGTGCTCATGCCGGAGCATGTGGATGCGTTTGGTGATGACGATATGACCGACGATGTGCCGACAGTGGCCGCGCAGGTAGCGCGACGCACGCGTTGGCGCATTCCCACCACCATCGCCGCCGGCATCGCGGCGTGGTCAGCCATCGCCTTGTTCCGCGGCACGCCGGTCATTGAAGCGGGCATGATCTCCGGCACCATGACATTGTCCACCGCGCTGCCCAAGGCCGGCGAAGTGGTCAGCGTGCGTTACAATGCCGGCGCGCTCTTGGGGCGGCCAGCCGCACTGCGATTGCGCGCGCGCATTCGCACGACGCGCGGAGAGAGCTACAACGTGGGCGTGCCGGTCGTGGAGATTGCCACGCTGCAGCGCACCACCGGCAACGAATACGTGGGTCGCTTCACGCTGCCCGACTCGGTGGTCTTTGCTGCGCTTGCCGTAGAAGACACGGCCGCGCTGGCGGTCGACGATCTGGGTAGTCGCGCCTGGGAGGTTATGCGGGCCGGTGCCAATGGGGCGCCGCTGCTCTCGGCATTGGATCAGCGCAACCACGATCTCATGGGACGCGGCTGGGAAGAAGGACTCGCCACCACGCGTCGCATGATGCAGCTGTATCCCGATTCGCTCGGCGCGTGGAACTGGCTGCAGAGCTTCGAGTCGTGGATGTCACTCGAAACCGACAGTACGCGCGGCGCGCATCGCCGAGCGTTGGCCATGTTCGATGCGCGCCATCGCACGATGCGCGATCTCTCGCCGGAGTTGATCGGCGCCACCTTCTGGTACACACGCCGTGCCGACAGCGTGGCCAACGCCTATTGGCGTGAACGACTGCTGCGTGAAGCACCGACGCAGTCGTTTGCAGTGCAGGATCGCATGCTCACGATTGCGTCGCGCGAACTGCCTACGCGTCGCGACACCACCACCGCGCTCGCCGGGCTCGAACAGTTGTGGCCCGATGTACCCGCCGATCGCGCCTCGCAAGTCATCTCGGCCGCACTGCGCCTGCTGCCGCCGGCCACTGCCAACCCCGTTGACCTACGGCGGTGGGCCGACCGCCTCATCGCGGTCGACTCATCGCCAGCCACCGCGCGCTACGTCGCGGTGCGACTGCTTGCCGCTCCCGCATGGCGCGACGAAGGCAAGCGCCACTTACGCGCGGAGATTGCGCGACTGGCCAACGCGCGCACCCAGCTGCGGGCACTCGACGAATCGCGCACCGAGCAGGTGGAGCGACTGGCCCGCTCGCAGCGACTCGCATTAGCGCAGCTCGGTCGTGCCTTGGCCGACGACGGCGCCCATCGCGCGGCGCTCGACACGCTGGCGTTGGCATCGGCTGCCGGCTGGGATCTGTCGGTATTCAACACCGTGCGCGAAACGAGTCTCAAAGTCGGCGACAGCAGCACAGCACGCACGATGTCGGCGCGCATCAGCGTCGACCCCAGCACCACACCGTCGCGACGCGAGTCGTTGCAGTCAGCGGGCGTGGCGCAAGTCGGCACCGCAGCGTGGGCTGAGCTCGTGCGCAGTGCCCGGCGCGATCTCGCCACGCGCGTGATGGCCGGCGCCAAGCGTCGGGTACTGCCTGCTGTCTCGCTGCGGGCGCTCGACGGCAGCAGTGCTCCGCTGCGTTCGCTGTTGGCGCCGCAGGTTACCGTGGTCGTGTTCTGGAGTACCGACTGTGGCCCCGCCGTCGACGCGCTCGGCGAGATTCAGGCGACCGCGGCCGCATTGGCGAAACGCGGCATTCGCACCATCACCGTAGTCGAACAGCCTCAGAGTACGCCGGCGCTGCAAAACGTGCTCCGCACCAAGTCGTTCACGCTGCCGGTGTATCTCGATGTCGGCGGCGTCGCGAGCAAGGCGTTCAACAACTGGGGCACGCCACAGGCGTATCTGCTCGACGCCAAGGGGAACGTGATGTTCGGTGCGACGTCGGACTTGGAGAGCGTCGCGTTGCGGGCAGCGGCGATGGTGCTGGCGGCGGAACTGGGGCTATGAGCGCGTGCTGAGGCGAGACGCCCAGCTGGTTGCGAGTATAGTCTGACTAGACTAGTCTTTTTGTATGGCAGACGAATACTCGCTCTATGAGGCCAAGGCGAAGCTGTCCGCGCTGGTGAAGCAGGTGCGCGAGGGACGCACCGTCATTATCACCGTTCACGGACAGCCAGCCGCCGAGCTGCGCCCCATTGATCCCGCAACGCGTCCGCAGACGCTAGACGAGCGGCTCGCCGAGCTGACAACGCGCGGTGTGTTGCTGAAGCCAAAGCGTGCCTCACTCGGAGATACCAGCTGTCCCTTCGGACCGCGGAAGACCGGCGCCTTGCAGCGATTTCTGGACGATCGCGAATGACGACCGCCTATCTCGATAGCTCCTGCGTCGTCGCGGCAGCATTCGGCGAGCCGGGTGCCCGGCCGATGTTGACGCGTCGCCGGAGCTTTGCGTTGGTCGTCTCCTCGACACTGCTCGAAGCTGAAGTGTTCAGTGCGCTTCGTCGAGAGCAGCGTGATCTCACCGATGCGTTCCATGCGGAGGTGGCGCTCATCGCTCCGGACCGCTCACTGTCCGATGAGATTGCTCGAGTGCTCGAGGCAGGGGTCGCGCGCGGAGCGGATTGTTGGCATCTGGCCACCGCACTGTATCTGGCACCCGATCCGTCCGAGCTCACCTTTCTCACCCTCGACCTCGCACAACGAAAGGTGGCGAAAGCCCTCGGTTTTCAGGTGTAAGCGAGCCGATCGGGTACCGACGGTGGCGCGATCATTGCTCCCCGAACCGTGATGCAGGAATGCGCCTGTCGACTCGTCGTGTCGACAGGCGCTCGTCACGGAACGCCGCGCCCCGGGAGCACGCGACATGTCACTACACGACGAGTACGATCTCAGCCGCCGACATTTTCTAGTGGTCGGTGCGACCGCTGCGGCAGCATCGCAGCTCATACCATATGCAACAGCGGAGGCCGCAACGAGCGAGACCGCCGCAGTGCCCGGCGCGAACGCGCTGATGAATGTCTCGCTCAATGTGAATGGCAAGACACACCAGCTCGCACTGGACACGCGCACCACATTGCTGGATGCGCTCCGTGAGCGGCTAAAGCTCACCGGCACCAAGAAAGGGTGCGACCACGGTCAGTGCGGGGCCTGCACCGTGATCGTGAACGGCGCGCGCATCAACTCGTGCCTCACGTTGGCCGTCATGCACGAGCGTGACACGATCACCACCATCGAGGGCCTCGGCACTCCCGACGCCATGCACCCGATGCAAACGGCGTTCGTGAAGCACGATGGCTATCAGTGCGGATACTGCACACCGGGGCAGATCTGCTCAGCCGTGGCCGTGCTCGACGAAATCAAGCAAGGCATTCCGAGCCATGTCACAATGGATCTCATGGCCAAGCCCGCCGTCACAGCGGTCGAGCTGCGCGAACGTATGAGCGGCAACATCTGTCGCTGCGCCGCCTACTCCAACATCGTCGACGCGATTGCCGACGTGGCGGGAGCCACCACATGAAGCCGTTCACCTACGAGCGTGCGCTCACGCCGGCCGCTGCTGCCGCCGCCGCGGCGAAGAACCCGAAAGCCAAGTTCATTGCCGGCGGCACCAATCTGCTCGACCTCATGAAGCACGAGATCGAGACGCCAACGCACCTGATCGATGTGAACGGGATCGGCCTCGATAGCATCGAGCCCACTGCAAACGGTGGCCTACGTATCGGCGCGCTGGCACGCAATACCGCCTTGGCTGCCAACGAGCTCGTGCGGCGCGACTACAGCCTGTTGTCGCGTGCGCTGTTGGCTGGTGCCTCGGGACAGCTGCGCAACAAAGCCACCACGGCGGGCAATCTGCTGCAACGCACGCGCTGCTCGTACTTCTACGATACGAACCAGCCCTGCAACAAGCGGCAGCCCGGAAGTGGATGCAGCGCCATCGGCGGCTACAGCCGGCTGCTCGGTGTGGTTGGCGTGAGCCGCGCCTGCATCGCCACGCACCCGAGTGATATGGCGATTGCCCTTCGCGCGCTCGACGCCACCGTCGATACCGTGCTCCCCAGCGGCCGCACGCGCCAGCTGCCGATCGCCGACTTCCATACGCTTCCGGGTAGCACGCCGAACATCGAGACGGTACTGCAACCCGGCGAGTTCATCACCAGCGTCACGTTGCCCAAGCCCGTTGGCGGCACCCATGTCTACCTGAAAGTGCGCGACCGTGCCTCGTATGCCTTCGCGCTCGTATCCGTTGGCGTAATCGTGCAACCCGACGGCACCGGCCGCGTCGCGGTGGGCGGTGTCGCCCACAAGCCATGGCGCCTGGAAAGTGCAGACGCGGTACTGCCGAGCGGCGCCAAAACGGTAACGAAGAAGCTGCTGGCCGGTGCTACACCCACCAAAGAGAACGCCTTCAAGCTCAAGCTGGTCGAGCGCGCGCTCGGCGCGGCTATCGCGCAAGCCAAGGGAGCTCGCTCATGAAACACGACAAGCCGGCGACCACCAATCCGATCGATCAGCTCAAAGTCATCGGCAAGCCCATCGAGCGCATCGATGGCAAGCTGAAAACGACCGGTACCGCGCCGTATGCTTACGAGCGTCATGACGCCGCGCCCAATGCCGCGTACGGCGTGGTGGTGGGTGCGTCAGTGGCGAAGGGCAAGATCTCGTCGATCGATACGGTGGCCGCGAAGGCATCACCGGGTGTGCTCGCCATTGTCACGGCCTCAGATGCCGGGAATCTGGGCAAGGCCAAGCGCAATACCGCCAAGCTGCTGGCCGGTCCCGATGTGCAGCACTATCACCAAGCCGTGGCCCTTGTGGTCGCCGAGAGCTTCGAGCAGGCGACGGCGGCGGCGCAGCTCGTACGCGTGCAATACCTGAAGGCGTTAGGATCGTTCGACCTGGCCGCCGCTAAAGCTGCGGCTATCAAGCCGCCACCAAGCAACGGCGTACCACCCGACACCGCCGTCGGCAACTTTGCCAGTGCGTTCGCGAGCGCGGCGGTGAAGTTGGATGCCACCTACACCACACCGGATCACGCGCATGCGATGATGGAGCCGCACGCTACCATCGCGTCGTGGAGCGGCGACAAGCTGACTCTCTGGACCTCCAATCAGATGATCGACTGGGCGGTGAGTGACTTGGCAGAAACGCTGATGATCCCGAAAGCGAACGTACGTCTGGTGTCGCCGTACATCGGGGGTGGCTTCGGCGGCAAGCTCTTCCTGCGCGCCGACGCACTCCTCGCGGCCCTCGGGGCGCGAGCCGCCGGCCGAGCCGTGAAAGTCACGCTGCAACGGCCGTTGTTGTTCAACAACACCGTGCACCGGCCCGCCACGATTCAGCGCATTCGCCTTGGCGCGTCGCGTGACGGCGTAATCAGCGCCATCGGCCACGAAAGCTGGTCGGGCGACCTGAAGGGCGGCCAGTCCGACGCCTCGGTCAGCCAGACGCGACTGCTCTATGGCGGCGCGCATCGCATGACGACCACACGCCTCACCGTGCTCGACCTCACGGAGTCGAACGCCATGCGCGCACCGGGCGAGGCGACTGGGCTCATGGCGCTCGAAATCGCCGTCGACGAGCTGGCCGAGAAGCTGAAGATGGATCCCATCGAGCTTCGCATTCGCAACGACACGCAAGTCGATCCCGAAAAGCCCTCGCGTCCGTTCTCGCAGCGTTCGTTGATCGAATGCTTGCGCACCGGGGCCGAGCAGTTCGGGTGGAGCAAGCGCAACGCGCGTCCTGGCACCGTGCGTGACGGTCGCTGGCTGGTGGGGATGGGCGTGGCAGCGGCGATTCGCGGCAACCCGGTCACCAAGTCGGCGGCGCGCGTACGACTCGACAAGGCGGGTGTGATCACGGTTGAGACGGACATGACCGACATCGGAACCGGCAGCTACACCATCATTGCGCAAACCGCCGCCGAAACGATGGGCGTGTCGCTCGACAAAGTCGTTGTGAAACTGGGCGACTCGACCTTCCCCGTGTCTGCCGGTTCGGGCGGGCAGTGGGGCGGCAACAGTTCAACCTCTGGCGTCTACGCCGCGTGCATGAAGCTGCGCGAAGCCATCGTACAGAAGCTCGGACTTTCCCCCGACGCCGTGTTTACGAATGGCGAGGTTCGGTCCGGCAGCACGCGCACGTCGTTGGCGAGCGCGGCCGGTGACAGCGGCATGGTGGCCGAAGACTTCATCGAGTTCGGCGATCTCGACAAGACCTTCGAGCAGTCGACCTTCGGTGCGCACTTCGTCGAAGTCCTCGTCGATGCCGCAACGGCCGAGATACGTGTGCGACGCATGTTGGCCGTGTGTTCGAGCGGACGCATTCTCAACCCGACAACGGCGCGCAGTCAGGTGATCGGCGGCATGACCATGGGCGTGGGTGCCGCGTTGATGGAAGAGATGGTGGTCGACACGCGTCGTGGCTTCTTCGTGAATCACGACCTTGCCGGATACGAAGTACCGGTGCACGCCGACATCCCGCATCAAGACGTGATTTTCCTGCAGCAAACCGACCCGGTGTCATCGCCGATGAAAGCCAAGGGTGTTGGTGAGCTTGGGATCTGCGGCGTCGCGGCAGCCGTGGCGAACGCCGTGTACAACGCCACCGGTGTGCGTGTGCGTGACTATCCGATCACCCTCGACAAATTGCTGAGCGGGTTGCCAGACAACATCTCAGCAGAGTAGGAGCGGGCGCGATTCTTGAATGAGCGATGTGCACGCGAATCTGTAGCGGCTCACCGCGTCCCTCTCATGCTGGAGTCTGTGATGGTACCAACCTGCTCCCGAATCACCGGCGTACTGACTCTCCTCTCACTCAGTATCGCCGGCGTCGCATGGCCCGTGAACAGCGTGCACGCGCAAGCCGCCACGGTCACCTTCGACGCACTCACCGAAAGCTCGCCGGGCGCGGGCATTCGGTTCGTTCCGAACTGCTATGTGGAAAGCGGATTCCAGTTCACCGTTGTTGGCGTGCCCTGCACTGGAACGACCGCGACGGATGCGTTCGTTGCCGGCAGTGCAAACAGTCCGATTTTTGATGGTTCGACGACGCCGTCGTTCCTGCTCAACACGAGCTTGGGATCGCTCATCGACGTCACACGTGTGGGCGGCGGTCAGTTCTCCTTTCTGTCGATCGCACTCGCACCGTACTTCGAAGCGAATACGACGGTGACGTTCACGGGAACGCGGGCCGGGGGAAACGTCATGCAATCGTTCGACCTGCTCGGCATGCAGACGGGCTTCCTGACGGTCATGTTGAATTCCACGTTCAACAACCTCACGAGCCTTCGTCTGACCGCGAGCAATCAATTTGCCGAGCCACTCGTGAAGTTCGATAACGTCGCGCTCGTAGGCACGCAGGTCGTGCCGGAGCCCTCGACCGTTTTGCTTTCTGCGGCTGGGCTGGCGGGTATTGCATTGCTTCGACTCCGCCGGAGGACACGCGCATGAACTTCGAAGAGACATTGGGTCGGCGAAACTTTCTGCGCAGTGCAGGCCTCTCGGGAGCTGCACTGGCGCTCGCGGGCTGCTCCCTCGACGGAGCGGAGCTGTTTGCACCGAAGTTGGAGCCGTCCCGTGCCGTGGTTGGGGCCGACGGCAGCATCACGCTCGACTTCTCCAACGATATCGACGTGCTCAACTACGCGTACGCGCTCGAGCAGCTCGAGGCCGCCTTCTATGTCAGTGTGGTGACCAACGCACAGTTCTCAACGATCTTCGCGGCGAATGAACAACGTGTGCTTCGGGATGTGCGCGATCATGAGGTCGTTCACAAGGACTTCCTGGCGGCCGCGCTCGGCAGCGCACGCATCCCCAACCTCACACCGAACTTCAGCGGGATCAATTTTGCGAATCGATTAAGCGTCTTGCAAACGGCCCGTACGTTCGAAGATCTCGGGGTGAGCGCGTACAACGGTGCGGCCCGCTATCTGTCGAGCACCGCGTACCTCGGTGTTGCCGGGAAGATCGTGTCAGTCGAAGCGCGCCACGCATCGGCTATTCGTGACCTGTTGAATCCCCGAAGCGGCGACTTCGCACCCACTGCCTTCGACGCGGCGAACACGCCGCAAACCGTTCTTGCCGCCGCCGATCCGTTCATCGTCGAGAGCATCACTGCCACGAACACCTAGGAGCGACGACATATGTCCAAGCAGTCAGACGCAGTGTCAGCGCTCACCGTCATTGATGCGGACGTGGCGGCTCATCTCGTATCGCGCCGCCATGCCATTACAAAGGGGGTCACGACCTCCGGGCTCGTCATGGCCGGGCTTCGCATCGGCACCGTACCCGCCGCGCTGGCGGCACTCGCTACCGATGCGTACGGGCAGGGCCGACTTCCCACGGTGGTCAGCGGCGTACTCAACTTCGCACTCCGACTCGAGTATCTCGAAGCCGAGTTCTACAACCTCGGCGTGGCCGCGTCGAATCTCATACCGGCGGCCGATCGACAGATCTTTACCACGATCCAAGCGCACGAGAATGCGCATGTGCAGTATCTGCGTGACACGTTAGGCACCGCGGCGCGACCGAAGCCGGTGTTCGACTTTACCGCCGGCAACGGCGCGGGCAACGGACCCTTTGCCGACGTGTTCACCAACTACAACACATTCAAAGCGGTCGCGCAGGCCTTCGAGGATACCGGCGTTCGCGCCTACAAGGGACAGGCGCCTGCACTTCAGCCATACAAGGACGTGCTGCAAGCAGCGCTCACGATCCATTCGGTTGAAGCACGGCACGCGGCAGAGATTCGCCGACTTCGGGGCAACTTCGCCGACAACGAGCCGAACGAAGGGTGGATCACCAACGCGGATACCGATATCCCCGGTACCGCCGCCGTGTACGCCGGCGAGGCGAACACCACGCAGCTCGGTCTCAATGTCACAACGGTCACCAGTGTGTCCGCCAAAGAAGTGACGGAGGCATTCGACGAACCGCTGACGATGGCCGCCGTGCTGGCCATCATCGATCCGTTCATCGTGTAAGCACAACGTGCAGCGCGCGCTCTGCTCAGGCGCGCTGCACAGGCATCCCCTGTCGTGTCCTTTCTTCCAAGAGTGAGTCACATGTTCAATAGTCCACCAACTCGCGCCCTTGTCGTGGTTACGCTGGCCGGCGCCGTTGGCCTCGCCGGATGTGCCCGCAACGACCTCGCCCGCAACGACTCGATGACCGCCGCCGGCACGCTCTCCGACTCGGGCGAGATGTCGCTCCCGCGTACCCGCACCACGGCCGCCAACACCGAGATGCAGAGCGTGCTCGATCAACTCGGCAGCATGGGCGGCAAGCCCATCGAGTCTCTCACGCCGACTGAGGCGCGCCGGCAACCGACACCGGCAGCCGCGGTGGCCATGGTCATGGCAAAGGCCGGCAAGGACACCATGCCGATGGCGATGGTGCCGGGCGTGGCGAGCATCGATCGTACGATTCCCGGCCCCGCCGGTGCCATGCCCGCGCGCATCTACACACCCACGGGCCCCGGACCGTTCGCGGTGGTGGTGTACTATCACGGTGGCGGTTGGGTGATCGCCGACAAGAATGTGTATGACGGGGGCGCGCGCAGCATCTCGAAGGAAGCGAACGCGGTCGTGGTGTCGGTGGATTACCGCCTCGCGCCCGAGCACAAATTCCCCGCGCAGCATGACGACGCACTGGCGGCGTACGCGTGGGTGGTGAAGAACGCGGCGAGCATCAAGGGTGACCCAAACCGGATCGCCATTGCCGGCGAAAGCGCCGGTGGCAATCTCGCGGTGGCCACGGCCATTGCGGCGCGCGACGCCAAGATGCCGATGCCCAAGGCCGTGATCGCGGTCTATCCCATCGCGCAGCCGGATACCACCACCGCGTCGTACGTGGAGCACGCCAACGCCAAACCGCTCAATCGCGCCATGATGGGCTGGTTCGCTCGGCATGTATCCCGTACGCCGGCCGACCTGCACGACCCGCGCATTCATCTCACGAACGCCAACCTGGCGGGGCTGCCTCCCGTCACGATCATCAACGCACAGATCGACCCGTTGCTCGAGGACGGCGCGATGCTGGAACAGGCACTCAAGGCCGCCAACGTGCCGGTGGAGCGTCGGATCTACGACGGTGTCGCCCACGAGTTCTTCGGCATGGGAGCCGTGATCTCCAAGGCGATGGACGCTACGCAGTACGCCGGGGCACGGTTGAAGGCAGCCTTCGGGAATTGATCACGCGAACGGTACGGCGTGCTCAGCCCGCCGTACCGTCCGGCCATTCCACCCACGTGAATTACCGTCTACAATAGGGAGTTCCCGCCACCCCTACTGAGGACGGTATGACCCGTTACGTCGTTCGCCCGCTTCTAACGCTGGCACTGCTCGCTGCGCTGCCGGCGCTCTCGTCGGCTCATGCGCAGGACGCCCCGCCGCCTCGCCGCGGTGTCGTGATCACCGACACCGCCCGCGCCCGTGCCCTCTTCGTGAGCAAGGACCCCGCCGATCTGGCCGGTTGTGGCGCCAACTGTGACCGCGACATCAAAGCGCGCATGGCTACCGACAGCGCATACGAAGCACGGGCCAAGGGCGTCGTGGACTTCAAGAAGGTCACGTACAAGAGCCGCGCCGATGGCCTCGAGATTCCGGCCTACGTGTTTGCGCCGCTCACCAAGAATCCCGCCGGTCATGCGGCGCTGGTGTGGGTGCACGGCGGCGTGCACTCCAATTGGGGACTCGGCATGTGGCCGTTCGTGCGCGAGGCCGTGCAGAAGGGCTACGTCGTGATCACGCCCAACTACCGCGGCAGCACCGGCTACGGCAACGACTTCCATCGCAAGATCGATTACGGCGGCATGGAAGTGGACGACGTGTACTCGTCGATCGACTACCTCAAGACGCAGCCGTTCGTCGACATGGACCGACTCGGCATGATGGGTTGGAGCCACGGCGGCTTCATCACCTCGCTCAACCTCACGCGTGAGGGGCAGCCCTTCCGCGCCGGTGCGGCGATGGTGCCAGTCACGAATCTCATCTTCCGCTTGTCCGATCACGGCCCCAGCTACCAGCGCGACTACGCGGCCGAAGAAGGGATCAAGGGGCTGCCGTTCGAGAACGTGCCGGAGTATATCCGTCGCTCGCCGGTGTTTCACCTCGAGAAGCTGAACGTGCCACTGCTCGCGCACGTGGCTACCAACGACTGCGACGTGTACTTTCGCGAGAACCAGCAGTTCATCTACACGCTGCGCGCGCTCAAGCCTGATCTGGCCGAAACGAAGATTTACGTGAACCCGCCCCAGGGTGGTGGTGGCTGCGGCCACACCTTCAATCGTCGCGTGAATGCGTCGAGTACGCAGAGCGACGACACGCCCGAGCAGATCGATTCGTGGAACCGCGTGTGGACGTTCTTCGAGTGGAACCTGCGTCCGAAGAGCGTATTGCGCGTAGACAATCAGGAGTGGATGCGCGATCCGCGCCTGGCGAGCCCGCGTGGTCCGGTGCCGCCGCAGTAGGCAGCGTGATTGGTGCTGCCGTCGGAGCGTTCCGGCGGCAGCCACGCTGGCGGTAGCCACGCTGGCGGCAGCGACGGTTACGACACCCGGATCACGACCCCTCTGGTGCGGAGCGTCCGCAGGATGCCGTACCAGAGCGCAACGAACGCCAGCGCCCAGGCCAGTGACGCCACGCGCGAGTCCACGCCGACGGACTCCAATACGCGCGTGACCGCCATGCCAGTGCCGACGCGATGGCCATCGAGCTTCCATTTGATGCTCGACCGAAGAATGGTCGCCACCAATTCACTGCCCACGTACGCAATCATGGGATTGAGCCCGAAGGCGAGCGCAGGCCTGAGCCACCGCGCCTGCTCACGCCCGTGCACGAGTGCGGTGATACCGGCCAACAACACGCCCGCGATGCCCGCAGTGAGCAGCACGTAGGAGCCAGTCCACAGCGGCTTGTTGATGGGCAGCACCACGCCCCACACGAGGCCCACCACGATCAGGCCAACACTCACGCCAGCCAGCCCGCGCGCACGCGCCGACAAGGGCCGCGTGGACGTCAGCCAGCGACCAACGAGGACGCCGATCAGTACCGTTGCGGTGGCCGAAAGTGTGGAGAGCACTCCTTCCGGCTCATATGGCACCGCGCGATCCCAGAGATGCCAGCCGAGGCCGAATCGCGTCCAATCGAAAGCGGCGCGATCCACCCACGCCGATAAGGTGCGACCCGGCTCGTCGAGGAGCTGCGCGCCAATCGCCCCTTCGCCCGGGACGGGCACGAGCGTGAGCGCGGCCCAGTAGCTCAGCAGAATCCCCACAATGATCAGCAGCACCGTGCGCGACGACGCCCGCCGACTCAGCAGCGCGGCCAGCCCGTAGGCCACCGCAATGCGCTGCAGCACGCCCATCACGCGCAGGTCGGCGGCGCGTGCCACGATGTGACCCAGGACGGGAGACAACCAATCCGGTCCGGCCACACGCGACTTTTCGAAGAAGGGCCAGGCATTGAGCAGCAGACCCATGCCGAACAACAGCACCACGCGGCGCAGCGTCGTTCTGCCAGGGTTCGCGTCTCGCGTCGTGACGCCTTGCGTCGTAGCGCGTGGCATCGAGGTGAGATGCGTCGTGATGCCCACCACGAACAGAAAAAATGGAAACACCAAATCGGTGAACGTGCAGCCATGCCACGCGCTGTGTCGCAACGGCGAGAACACCGCCATCGGATCACCGGCATTGTTGACCAACAGCATTGCCGCGACGGTGATGCCACGGAACACATCGATGGCGACGACCCGGTCAGCCGCCACGGTGGCTCGCGCGCCACGACGAGAACCAGGACTCGAACTGCGCACCGACCGTCGCGTTGTCGAAGCGTTCACGCACAAACGACATACCGGCCGCGCCCATGTTCGTGCGCAATGTGCCATCGGCCGAGAGCTCACCGATCGCGCGGCCCCACGCGTCGATATCACCCGGGGCCACCAAACGTCCGGAACGTCCCACGTCCATCGTTTCCGGAATACCGCCGATGTCACTTCCCAGCACGGGGATACCGCACGCCTGCGCCTCGATCAGCACGCGGCCGAACGACTCGCGTTTAGTCGACGGCAGCGCGAGGAGATCGAGCGCGGAATAGTACGGGTGCACGTCATCCGCCCACGGGTGCCGCACGTGGCGCTCCGGCGCGTCAGCGGAGCGGATGATGTCGTCCAGCTCGTGTTCGCAGAGGCCGCTGCCAAGCCACAGCGCATGCACGCGCGAATCTCGCGCCATCGCCTGATTGAGCGCATGCGCGAAGGGAATCACGCCCTTATTCCGTTCCAATCGACCGATGAAGCCAACCACGATCGCATCGTACGGCAAGCCAAGCGTGGTCCGCACGGTGGCGCGTGACGCGACGTTGGGATGAAATGCGCCCGTATCGACGGAGTTGTACAGCACGTGACTGCGCGAGGGCGCCACCCCGCGGTCGGTAATCCACGCCCGCAGATCGTGCGACGGCACAATGAAGTCCCAGCGAAGCCTCGTCAGGATGAGCCGATTGACACGCTTGAGCCCCGCGTGATGCAGGAAGAACGCCGCCGGCACACCGCACTGCGTGGCCACCACACCCGTACCCCAGTAGTCGCGCTCGAAGGTGGCGAACACCGCGTCGGCGCCACGCTGCGTGATCGCGCGACGTACGGTGCGCATGGCACTCGCGCGATACGTGCTGGTGAACGCCGCGTCGTGGAGGGTGATTCGCGGGTCGGCCTGCAGCGTACCCCACAGTGCGCTCCCTGCTTGCGCGACGACGCTGATCTGATGGCCGGCGTCCGCGAGCGCACTGGTCAAACTCACCAGATGCGCGGCGGCACCACCCACGTCGGGCAGTGTCGCCACAAACACGAGTCGCAACGCGTCGCGCATCGAATCTACGGTGCGCTCTTCGAGAACGAGCCTTCCGCTCCAGCGAGCGCGACCGAGCCGTTTTTCGCGCGGGTACTCGACCGCACGCGGGCGAACAGCGAGTCCACGCGCATCGGCGAAATCGCCGCGCTCCACGCGAAGATCGCCGGCGTCTTCCCACGCTTCGGCGTGGCCACCCGCGCCCCACTGTACCAGATCGTCACACTATCAGGCGACGTGACCGCAAACGTCGAGCGGTACACGGCCGCCGAGAACGGCGCGAACTCACCGGGGGCGAGCACGGATGACGGATACGTGGTCCACGTGAACCCATCGCGGCTCGTGGCCAGGAACAGGCTGCTCGTCATGCATCCACGGCCGCTCTTGTACGCGGCCGTGAGCGCCCAATACTCGCCACGTGATTCGATGTACTGCACATCGAGATGCCACGGCACGTAGCCGGGCTGTCCCAAGCCACTCGCCTTTCGCGATGACCACGTGATGCCGTCGGCGGATCGGCGCACCGTGACGCGCGACGCCTTGGCCGAGCAGCCCGACGTTCCCGCGTCCACCTGATACATGCGCCAGTCGCCATCGGCCGTGCGTACCACGCTCGGCGACACCACGTACCGACCGGAATCCGCCGCGACTTTCGTCGGCACCGACCAACGCCTGCCGTCGTCGCTCGTCATCAACCAGACGTTGTCGGCCACGTGCGTCGTCTTGCCGTTGGCGCCGCGTGCATGCTCCACTTCGCGATAGTACATCCACAGGGCACCCGTGCGCGGCTCGAACACCAGGTCCGGGTCGGACAAGTAGCCACGCGTGGTGCGCGCGAGGGGATTCGTCACGCTGAGCGGCACATCCCACGACTCGCCGTCATGGCTCGCGAATACCGACGGATTCTCCAGTAACGTCGAGCTGCGCGCGTACGGCGTGAGCGTGCTCCACAGCTGATAGCCGTTCCAGGTCTCCGGGAAGCGCACGACGTCGGGGTGTACCACCTCGCCCGATCCGTCGTAGGTCTGAAAGGCGAGCGCCTGCGGCCCCGCAGGGCCCAGCGCGGCCGGAGAGGCAAGCGCCAACGCGCTCGACGGCGTGGCCAGTGCACTCACGGTGGGGGAGGCAACGGGCTCGTTGAGCGTGGGCGCGTCACACGCCGCGAATTCGCCGATCACGAGGAGGGCGACGAGCGGCAACGAGAAGGACGAACGGACAACGACTTTCAAAGCGACGCCGGTGACAAAGAGTGGCGAAACAGCAGCGTAGATGGACCTTAGCCAATTCTGTGTCGCGGACCTAGCCCTCCGCATGAGCACGGCACGCTAAGATTCTGTGATAATCGGTGCGTGCCGGTGGTGAAACGGCGAAACATCGGGCTCGGCGGCTGCGTACCGAGCTGTTCAAGACTTCTGATACCGCCTTCGTCCGTCTGAACAATGCCCTTCCGTTCCGAACAGTATCAAACGATGCACCGCTGGTCCCCGGTGATGATGCGGATGGCGGCGGTCTCGGCCGCGATCTTCGGCCTTGCCGTGATCGGTCTGGTGGTCGACGATCGTCTGATCACCGGCGCGCCGGCATGGCTCAAACCGGCCAAGTTCGGGGCGTCGGGGGCGATCTATCTGGTCACGATGTCGTTCATGATGCGCGACCTGTCACCGACGCCCACTGTCCGCGTTGCGAAGTCGCTCATCGCCTGGATTCTGGCGCTCGAAACCGCCGTGATCGCCGTACAAGCCGCGCGCGGTACCACGAGTCATTTCAACATCGATACGCCGCTCGATGCAGCGATCTTCAGTTCCATGGGCTTGGGCATCGCCACGGTGTGGATCATGTCGGCGGTGCTGCTCTGGAAGCATCTGCGTACACCGGCCGCCGACCGCACCATGGCGATGGCACTTCGCCTTGGCCTCGCCCTCAACATTGCCGGCGCCGGCGTGGGCTGGACGATGACGCAGCCTCGGCCAGCACAACTCGCCGCCATGCAGCGCGGCGAACGACCGTTTCGGGTGGGCTCCCACACCGTTGGCGCACCCGATGGCGGAGCCGGCCTAGCACTCACGCAGTGGAGCCGCGAGCACGGCGATCTGCGGATTCCCCACTTCGTCGGCATGCACGCCTGGCAGTTGCTACCGTTGCTCCTGCTCGGCCTTCGGCGTGTGCGCACGGCCAGCCATGATGGCACCGAGCGCGCAACCATACTCGTGGCGTCGACGGCCTGCGCCGCCGTGTTCATCGCGGCGTTGGTTCAGGCGCTCGCTGGCCACCCACTGATTCCCCCGTCCACGAGCTGACCATGTCCGATGCGCAACTGTTTCAGTATGCCAATACCACCGCGCTCCTGAGTTGGATCGTGCTGGCCGTACAGCCCAAACGCACCGCAGCGACGCTGCGCTTCGTCGTGCCGCTCGCGATGGCGGTGCTGTACATCTGGGCCTTGTCCACCGCGCCGGCCAATCCCGATGGCGGGTTCGGATCACTGGCGCAGGTCAAGGCGCTCTTCACGCAAGACCGCGTGATCCTTGCCGGGTGGGTGCACTATCTGGCCTTCGATTTCTTCATCGGGTGCTGGATGGTGATGGACGCGGCCGAGCGCGGCATCAAGCATCTGCTGGTGATCCCGTGCATGCTGCTGACGTTCATGTTCGGGCCGGTGGGGCTGATGCTGTACGTCGGCTTGCGAACGGCCATCAGTGGGCGCGCTGTGAAGACCGCGTAGGCCTGCGCTACGCCGCGCTTCCCGCCCACGGCTTGATCCGTTTGAGTTCGGCGGCAATCGCCTTGGCGGCGACCGCGGTGTCATGCGCTGCCTGTGCCCGCAGCCAATAGCCGTTCGAGAGTCTGAAGAAGCGACAGAGACGAAGATCCGTATCGGCCGTGATAGCACGCCGCCCGGCCACGATCTCGCCGATACGCTGCGCCGGCACGCCAATCTCCTTGGCGACACGATACTTCGTGATTCCGAGCGGGAGCAGGAACTCCTCCCACAGGAGCTCGCCCGGCGTGACCGGCTTGAGTTTACGCGGCATGACCTGTCTCTCAGTGAGCGTCTCGTTTTGGGTCTCTTCTGCCCCCCGGTGCAATAGTAACGTCTGCCGTTACTAACGCCAAACGAGACTATCCTTAGCTGGGAGCGAAGCAGCAGCGGATTCGTAGCGGACGCAAGCAATTGATGACACACGTCCGGGCAATCGGGTGAACCGTGTGTAATGCCAGCCGCCCTGCTCTACTCCAGATATTTCGACGAGCAGGTTCTGAGAAAGCGTCCGTATCTACAGAAGTCGTGGTGCGAAGACGTCGTCCGTTCACCAGTTCGATGGGAGCGACAACCTGACGGTCGTTATAGATTTTGGGGACAGGTCGCCGATCTTGGCAGTCGGTATCTCCGGGTTGTGCTCCTTGATGATGGTCGGACTGTCCATAACGCCTTTCCCGATCGCGGATTCGTACCATGAAGCTCAATTATTTCCCTGAAACGGACTCGCTCTACATCGACCTCATTGACCGGGCGAGCGTAGAAAGTCGCGAGGTATCCGCTGGGGTGGTGCTCGACTACGACGCGGAAGGGCGCATCGTCGGCATCGACATCGACCACGCCAGTCAGACCGTCGATCTGCTTCGACTTGAGCTGCAAGCTCCACACATGGCCGTCGAGCGCACGGTCGCGTAGCAGCGAGCTCGCGGCCAACGTGGGCGAACAATGCTGCACGATTGTGCGTAGGGACGAATCGTTCCCGTGAGCCGGAACATCCTGGTGGTGCTGGGGTGATGCCCTCAAGAGGGAGCCCATGCTCCCGTCACGGTGACGTCATCGCGGTTCCGACCGGCTGTCAGATCCCAATACCAGCATTCGGTATTCCCCAATCAGGAGACGTACTGTGAAGCAATTGCTGCTCGTGGTCCTCGCGTCGATTACCATGGCCTGTGTATCCACCAACGCCACGCTGCTCAATCCCACGCCGTCCGGACGCGCGCCCATCGCGGAGAATCAGGTCCGCATTTTCCGTACGGCGGCGCAAGTAATGGGTAAGTACGAAGAAGTCGCCCTGCTCAACTCGACCGGTGAATCCAACTGGACGAACGAGCAGAAGATGATGGAGTCGATGCGCAAGAAAGCCGCGAGCCTCGGCGCCAACGGGGTCATTCTCGACGACATCAAGGAGGCCGGCGCCGGGGCCAAGGTCGCCGCTGCGGTGTTGGGCACGGGCACGCAACGAAAGGGTCGCGCCATCGCGATCTTCGTGTTCCCGGACTCGGCCGCGAAGGCCCCGTAGTAGACAGCTGTTTTCTATACATGAAGGCGGGATATGCATAGAAAGGGCTGCGTTTCTATGCATATCGTGCGCTGGGCGCATCACGACATCATCGTCGCCCTGCTCAAAGACATGGGGTTGCGACGCCCGCTGCCGGGCATGGGCGCGCCCCCGTCTCTCGCGCCCCGTAGCAAATTGACAGTATCGCATATATGCGATAAATCTTTGCGGTTCTCCGATGCCCCAGTATGCCATTCGGCTGTATCGGGAGCGGGACGGGCGAATCCCCTTCCACGACTGGATCGTGTCGCTCGCTCGGCAGAGAAGGACATACGTGACGACGGCCGATCGCCGGTCCTATCACCAACAGATCGCTTCCAGATATGCCTTTGCGAAAACAGCCAGCACCGCGGAACGACGGCACGTCCGCGATCGATGAGCTTTTTGGCGAAACGCCCGGTTGGTCCGGCGCGATGGGCGCCGCAGAGGTAGCCGTCGGCGTCGCACAAGCCATCTACGACCTCCGCGAACGACACGGGCTCACCCAGAAAGCATTGGCGGCGCGCATTGGTACGACCCAGTCCGTCATCGCCCGCCTCGAGGACGCTGACTACGAGGGTCACTCCCTGCGCATGATTGCGCGAATCGCCGCGGCTGTCGGCGAACGCGTCACCATCGCATTCAGCGGAGAGACCGAGCGCACGGTCGCCTAGGACTCAGTGGCTAGCACATGACGCAAAACGGCCCGCGAGATCACATCGATCAAGCGGGCCGTTCAACTAACAACTCCAAACTTCAACGCAAAACTCCAAACTCACCAGCGATCCACCGGCTTAATACCGAGGCCTCGTCTTCCGAGGTACCTTCCCACAATTCGCCGGCCAGTTCGCCGGCCATGTGCCCGGTGACCGATCGCGCTTGATGAACTCCGGGTCTTCACTCGCCAGGTACACCATCAGCGCGGCCAGCGTCGCGTTGTGCTTCACATCGTCGAACACGATTTTGTCGTACGTGTCGCGGTTGGTGTGCCACGTGTACGTGCCGTAGTTCCAGCCTACCGCACCCATGCCGAAGCTCGGGGTGCCGAAGCAAGCGAACACGGCGCCGTCGGTGCCGCCCGGGTTGCCGGTGGGCACGTCATTAAAGCTCCACGACACCACGTTCGCGCTCATGCTGTCGGTGAAGAAACCCGGCAGCTGCGTGTACCACTGCTTCAAGTGACGGCCGATGTCGGTGAGCCCCGAGCTCGACAGCGACTGCACACGTCCCGTGCCGTTGTCCTGATTGAAGAGCCCCTGCAGCCCCTTCATCACTTCCGGATGGTCTTCCGTGAACGCGGTGGAGCCGTTGAGGCCCTGCTCTTCGCTGGCCCAGTGACCCACCATGATCGTGCGCTTCGGATTCGGATACGCCTTCTTCAAGATGCGCATCGCTTCCATCGCCATCAGCGTGCCCGTGCCGTTGTCGGTGGCGCCGCTGGAGCCGTCCCACGAATCGAAGTGCGCCGACAGCATCACGTATTCATCGGGCTTCTCGCTGCCCTTGATCATCGCGATCGTGTTGAACGCCGGCTGTTCGCCGAGCAGTGCGGCATCGAGGTCGAGCGTCACCATCGGCTTCTGATTGTTCTCGGCCAGACGATACACGAGTGAATAATCTTCACACGTGAGCCCCACCGCCGGCGCCGTCGTGTTGTACGTCTCGAACACTTCGATCACGCCCCACCCGCCGGCGCCGCCCGCGCCACCGCCGCCGAAGCCACCACGGCCTGCTGCCGCCGCGGCGAGGCTCGACGCCGGTCCACCACCACGATCACTCGCGCCTGCCGGACGCTGACCGCCAGGGCCACCAGGTCCGCCAGGGCCACGACCACCGCCCGCGTTCTGCGCGGCGAACGGATTCGCGAAGCCCGAGAGCTTGTTGCGTGACGTGATCATGCCCACCACGCCCGCCTTCTCGAGACGCATGCCGAGGGTGCCCGTGCCGAGCCCCATGCCATAGCCCGTGCCGCGATAGAGCTTCGTGCTGTCGGGGCGGCCATTGGCGCCCGTCATCACGGCCCAATCTTGTTGTGTCTGCGCGACCAGCGTGTCCATGCGCGCCTTCGACTCCGGCGTCGCGAAGCGCACCCAATCTTCACTGGGGCGACAGGTCGGATACGCCGGCGACAGCAGCACGATCTTGCCACGCGCCTTCGGCAACCACGCCACGAACTCCGTGCTGTCTTTGAACTTGGGGAGGACGATCGCCTCGGCCTTCACCGGCTTGCCCTTCGTGCCCGGGCTCCAGGCCAGCATCGTGCCTTCCAACGAGCGCGTGCGCGGTGCCACGAGATCGATGTGCGACACGCCACGCCGCCATCCACGCCAGGTGCCGTAGTTCTCACGCTTGGCGTCGATGCCCCACGACTTGTACTGCGCGATGGCCCAGTCGCTGGCAGCTAGCATCCCTGGACTTCCCGTAAGGCGCGGACCGATGGAATCCAACAGCGCCTGACCGAGGGCTTCCACGCGGGAGGAGTCCATGCCGATCTGCCAGATGCGCTTGATCGCGGGGTCGTCGGTGGGGAAGGTGGTGGGGCGCTGGGCCTGCGCTGGTGTGCTTGCGGCTAGGCCGACGGCGGTGGCGACGGCGGCGAGGGCCGCCGAGCGCCGGATGGTGGAGGACATGGGTGGGGACGAGTGGGTCGTGGTGGGAGCGGGGATGCCGCAGAATGCAGCCGACGATGGGGGAACGCGAGTGGCGGGGCAACTGGCGCGGCTTTCGTGCTTTCGGTATATTTTCGGTATCTATTGCCATAGTCGATGTTGCCCGCTCCCGTCTGTCGGCGAGTGCGACCGACGACCATCTTCTCTGCCATGACTGCAACCACCCTCACCTCCGGCGTGGCACACGACGAACTCGTGGCCACCGTGGCGCTGCTGCAGTCGTCGACGCTCGTGAAGACGCATCTGGGTGCACTCATCGAGAACGTCGGATCGGCGGTGGAATTGCTGCGGGACAGCTTCGCCCAAACAGCGGCGGCCGCCGGTCAGCCTGAGCTGTTTGAGCCCATTCCCGAGGCCGTCCAATCGGCGGCGGCCAACGAAGTGGCATCGTGGAGCGAGTACGCGTATCACGCGTCCACGGTGCTCGACTGCTCGTATCCGGACATGCTGCGCACGATCTTCAATCGCCCGCCGCTGCTCTTCACCGAAGGCGACGCGTCGGTGTTGAATACCGTCGGCGTCGCGATCGTCGGCACGCGAAAGGCGAGCACGCTCGGCATTCGCCGTGCGACAAAACTTGCACGCGAACTGGGCGAGCGAAAGCTGACGATCGTTTCAGGGCTTGCCGCCGGCATCGACTCGGCGGCGCATCGTGCCGCACTTGACGTCGGCGCGCGAACGATCGCGGTGGTGGGCACGGGCTTGACCAAGGTGTATCCGAAAGAGAACACCTTGCTCGCGCGCGAGATTGTCGCAAAGGGTGGGGCGCTCGTGTCGCAGTTCCTGCCGCGCACCGCGCCGCACAGCGGGAACTTTCCAATGCGAAACATCACCATGTCCGGATTAAGCGTCATCACGGTGGTGGTGGAAGCGTCGAACACGTCAGGCGCTCGCATGCAGGCGCGTGTCGCGCTCGAGCACGGACGCTCGGTCTTCCTACTGCAGTCGCTCGTGGAGCAGCACACCTGGGCGCGAGAGATGGTAGACGTTGGTGTTCGAGGGATGCGCGCGCGGGTGCTCCGCGATGTGGAAGAACTTACGCGTAATCTCAACCCGAGCTTCGCACCTCGCGCGTTCGCGATCGCCTGAGGCATGGCGCACGAACCGCCGTACGAAGCGATCGAGGATGCACTCGCGGTCGTGAATCGCGAAGCCCGAGGTGTGCTGTCGCAACTTCGTGACGACGTCTGTGCGTACTGCTTCGGACCGAAGGGGCCAGGTTTTCCGCATTGCTTCAGTTGCAATAAGCTGATCCAATCCGGCGCGCCGAAAACTTTACTCGGACGTGTTGTTCCGGTCTCAATGGCAATAAGTCCGGGACCGTGGTACAACCGCATGTCACGCTACAAGCTGGCTGACACCGACGATATGTATCTCGTGGCCGCCGCAGCGTATGCCGCCCTCGAGGCGTATCGGTCCGAGCTTGTGAGTATGCTAGGGGGAGTGATCGACGCAATCTGCGTGACGCCGTCGACGCGCGGTGTCGCGGATGGCAAATCGCTGCGTCTACTGAACAGCATGGAGCTGATCAGTGACGCCACGCGACCCGTGGTGCCACTGATGCATCACGTCGACGGCCAGCCGAAGATCCGCAACACATTTACGCCGCAGCTGTTCGATGGTGATCGTTCGCGCATTGAAGGCCGTCGCATCATCCTTGTCGACGACACGTGGGTGACGGGAGCCGCAACGATCAGCGCGGCGGCGGCGCTGCAACGGCTCGGGGCAGCGTCTCTCGTGATCATGCCGATTGCCCGACGTCTCGAAACGGCGAGCATCTTGAGCGTTGCCTGGGGGCCGGGATACCTGAATACAGTCGAAGCGTGCGGCTGGAACGCAGTGGGTCTGCAATGGCCGCGAGGATAGTGAACGGGTCGTAACAGCGATAGCCGCCGGCTAGATATCCGCCTGTCGTACGCTATTCCGGATGCGCGCAAACGCCTGCGGCCCAGGCACGCCCTGGCCTTCGTCCACCTGCGCGAGGCCGACCGCGACCGCTTGCCGGATCGCCTCCAACTTGACCAAGCGTTCTTCGTCGCGCTCACGCATGCAACGCAACGCCTCGCGGACCACCTCGCTCGCCGTACTGTAGAGGCCTTCCTTGACCTTGCCTTCAACGAGCCTCTCCAGTTCGGGGGTCAGCGACACATTCATGGCGGCTCCTTTTCGGGTGATTCTTGATCCTACTTCTGATAGCAGGATATGTCAAATATGAGCGGTTTTGGCTATTTATCGACGCAATCGCTCCGTTTTCTAGCCTTCGGGGATGTCAACATGGAGGCAAGGGTAGCGGCCTTCGTGAATTGCGCCGAACCCACGCACTTGCGGAACGGAGCCTGCATTTGCATCCCTATAAGGATTCGTTAATGCTGTATTCGTAGCACTATACTGCATCACGTGTTGAGGGAGACGATGCCTGCACGCGCCGACACCCAGTGGCTTCAACTCCGCCAGACCGAAGCGCAACTCGCTCGCTTCCGCAAAGTGGCGCTGGAACGACCGCCCGCCAGTGGATGGATCGCCGCCGTGCGCCAGGCGATCGGGATGAGCGTGGCACAGTTAGCCGACCGGCTCCACATCAGTCGAACCTCCGTCGCCAAGATGGAGCAGCGCGAGGCCGACGGTGGGATCACCCTCGACGCCTTACGCCGTGCCGCCGACGCGCTGGATTGCGACGTCGTGTACGCAATCGTGCCGAGAGCGGGCTCGCTCGAGCGCGCGGTGAAGGCGCGGGCCGACCTGATTGCGGGCACGCTGGTGAGCCGCGCGGGGCACTCCATGTCGCTCGAAGCGCAGACCGTCGGACGCGAAGTAACGACCGCACAGCAGCAGGTGATCGCGCGGCGGTTGCTGGCAGAATGGCCGCGCGATCTGTGGGATGCCTGGTGGGATCGGCGTACGGGAGACGGCGGCGTGTGATGGCGTTCAATGCGCAGGCCGATCACGCAGCCCGGTGAGGTCGTAGCGGGCGACTAGCCGACTGGATTGTCAGACCGATTCTCCATCGTGCGGCACACCCGATCAGCACCGGTATTTACAGCTATCCGCTCGAAGCGGCCACCGAGATCGCCGTGCGCACGGTGCGTGAGTTCGTTGCTTAAGCGGGATCGCCGGCGACGGTGCACTTCGCCTGCTTCAGCGAGGAGGCGCTGCGGGCGTACACGGGGCTCGGGGTTGCAGAGGCGGCCTGATCGAAGCGCCGCCTTGCCGGTAATCTGGTATCGCGGCCGCGCTACAATCGCTCGATCGCCAGCACCGGATGCAACTCGAAGCCATTCCGGGCTCGCCCACGCTGGTTGTGAATGAAGTCCCAAAATCCTACGCCGGTGAACGTCGCTCGCCCACGCTTTGGCACCCGGCGCAGCGCATCGCGCGCGGCCTGAAAGCGCGCCGCGAGCGTGGGATCCGTCGTGCACGCAGGGTCGGGGATCTCCACGATCATGCTACTGCTGTCCACCGGATCACGCAGCACGATGTGCCAGTCGCGATCGTCTTCGGTCGTCATGATCTGCCAGACGATCGCGGTCACTCGATACAGCCGGAGCTCGTGCGGTGCGAGACGGCGATCGCTGGGATAGGGCACCTCGGGAATGTCGAGCGATCCCAGCGCGCGCACGGTGGTGGGTACCACGTCGGTAAGAGACACCGAGCCCCGATCGCGATCGGCGAGCGTCTTCACGGGCCAGCGGTCGACGCCGCACGCGGGTTGGGCTGCGAGCGGCGCAGGACCACCCCCTGCGATTAGCAAGGCGAAGCCGACGTACACGCGGGCGACGATGGCGCGGATCACGTGCCGCATGCCCGCTTGTACGCCGCGCGGTATCCCTTCGCGCGCGCGTCTCTCTCGGTCATCCACCGCCCTCGCTTACCTATTCCGTACCACTTGGAGCCCGGACAATGGTACACACCGCTCCGAGAGTTTACCCACACGCGGGGCGATCGGCGCGGTTGCTGATTGTACGTCACATCGACGTCAACGTGGACCTGCGCAGAATCCCGCGTGGTCGGCGCAGCTCGCACCGCAGCGGCCATCAGTACCATCAGAATGAATGTTCTCATCTTTTCGAAAGCTATGCTGTGGGGCGCGCCAGCCGACGATACGCCGCGAGAACAGGTCGATCTGGATCAACGCGAAGCCGAATCACGACGCCGTTGAATGAGCCATCTCGTCCAGAGACGGATCACAAGCGAGACGGTGCGAGGCACGACAGTCCGCCATCGGCTCGGCGCCGCACCTGTCTTGAAGTGCCCGTCGAGTTGACGGCGTTCGCTACGTGCGCGTTCGGCACGCGGACGGGCCGTGTCCACGCGCTGCGCATGGCGTGATTCCCAATCAGCCCAGATCCGCGCAAGGGTGTCGTCGTTTGGAAGCCCCGTGACCTGTGCCTCTGTCGGCAAGGGGATACCAGCCCGAAAGGCCAGCACGATCAGACTCAGATCGCGTAGCCGACGGACACGTGGCTGCAGTGGTTCTCCCCTCATGGCGCGGTTCGGCTCGATGTCGTCGAGCATACGCGCTTCCTCGGCAGTCGGCGTCATCGTTCGCGCACGTAGAAGTGCCGCCGGAGACGTCCGGTCGCGCGTGAGAACTGCGGCGCGTCCACACCGGGCATCGCCACCACTTGCACGCTGTAGCGACATCCCAACGACTTCGACCGCGCCATCTGCGGCTCGAGCTGGAGCAGGACGCTCTCGAACACCAGCTCAGTGCCGTTCAGCTCGTACCGATTGGCGTCGAGAATCTTGACGTCGGCCACCGGTGCCTCCGACTCGCCCTTTTCGCTGCACGGCGGAATCAGATTGGATCGTTTTGCCAAGCGTGCCTCGATGCTGTTGAGCTGTTGCAGCCGTGCCTCGAGGCTGTCGAGCTTCTTTCGCAAGCTATCGTTTTCTGCAACGACGTCGACGGTGTGAACCTCGAGCGCATTCTTCTCCTGCAGATAGCCGGCGCCGACAGCAACGAAGAACGCCGCGAGGGCAAACCCAAGCTCGGCCTCGGTGAATCCCATCACCGTGAACCGGCGCCCCATCAGCGCACCGCCAGCGACTTGACGCGGGATTCGAGTACGCGATGGAAGTCAGTCAGCACGCCGTCGATCTGCTGGAGCTCCTTCCGGAGTGCTTCTGCCGTCGCCGCGCCACCGCTCTGGAGATGACCGGCCGCGGTGCGGGCCCCTTTCGACAGATCATCGACCGCGCTGTGCGCAGAACGGGCGCGCTCACTCAGCGTCACGAGTTCGGTCGCGGCCAACCGTGCATTCCCCGCCACCATGTCATCGACGCGTTGGATTCCTGCCCACAGGGCCTCGAGGCGCGTGGTGGGATCCGGGATGCGGTCGATCGTCCCGAGCACCTCGGCGGTGAGATTCACGAAGGATTCGGCCGACTGCCCAATGTTCCGGAGCCCACGACTGTATTCAGTTTCCAGTTTTTCGTGCATCGTGGCGAGCGTACCATGTGCACGGTCCAGCTCGCGCTGCCATTCCTCGCGCTGCCCCTGCAGCTCGGCACCGAGTTCACGTTGTGTCCGTGCGGCCACCGCGATTGACTCGGACAGCGAGTGGTCAATCTTCGTGCGATGTTCAACGATGCGTTCGAGGATCTGCGTGACGTGCGCGCCGACCAGATCATTCTGTCCGGCGAGCGACGATGACAGGGCGCTTGCTGCGCCGGAGAGATTGTCCGACTGCTCTCCAACCACATTGCCGAAACGTTCCACCGCCGTTTCGATGGCCGCGGACGCCGTCGTCACCGTTCGCTTCAACTGCGCCAATGCTTCATTCGTCAACAGGAGCGCATCATCCGCCTGTCGAATGGTCTGGCTGATCGCTGTTCCGTCAAACTGTTGCGCGAGCTGGCTGGTGCTCGCCACGAGTTCCTTTTGGGCCGCGAGCAGCGTCAGCATTTCTCCGCGCATGCGCTCGTCCGTCGCAGTGCTGACGGCACCCATGGCCAGAACCCGGACCTGACGCGCCGTCAGCCCCACGATCGTGAGCAGAAAGCCCGCCGCAAGGTCGTGCACGAACGGCAACACATTCAGCACCTGCGGCCCGGTCGTGCTACCGGCATCGGCACCAATCGGCGCGAGCTTCCACAAGCCGGCGGCCAACAGCACGAGCGTGAGCAGAAACCCTAGGAAGTAGCTGGCGTCGGCCACCTCCTCATCATGTCCATCGCGCCAGGACAGCACCATATGCGCCAGAATCGCGGCAATGCCGCTGCCAACCGCTTGGATATGATTGTTGGCCATGGTCGCAAACCAGACCAGCAGGCCACCGATCACGAGGGCCGCGAGAAATTGCCATGCTTTGCGTTTCATGCCTTTGTGGGAAATGAGGGGGTCATTGTTTGTCCTTGGCTGGCGCGGCGGAACAGCCGGACAGCCGCTTCCAATGGTGCTCGAGCACGCCGGGCAGATACCGCGTGGCGAATTCGACGTGCACACCAGGCAACGCCGCAGCTCCCGTCCGCCGGATCTCTTCGCGGTTGAAGTCGAAGTACGCGACCACGGCCAAACCGCATTTCAATGCAGCGCTGCGCGACGTGGACGCGGGCTGTCCGACGGCAAGGGCCAGTACCTTCACGGCGAGATCGTCCGGGCTCGCTTCGTTCAGCGTGCCTGTTTTCGCCAGCACGACCACCTGTGGCCCGAGGACGCGTTCGAGCACCGAGTTCAACGGCGCCGCCGTGCCGCGCGCGCCAACCTCGGCGAGCGCGCCGCGTACGCGGCGCATCGCGCTGGCGACGGAATCCCGCACAAGCGGAGTGCCTTTGGGAGGTCCTGCCTGTAGAAACGAGAGCGAGACCTCACGATCGGTTGCGATGCGTGCGTACGACTGCGCGACGCCGAGCAGTGTCCAGCGATTTTCCCATCCCCCGAAGGCGTAGCGCGCCAGCCAATCCACCGGCGTTGCGGTACCGCTGGCCGACAGGAGCCACGGACGCGATTCGTATGGCACCAGCGAGGGATCAGCGACAGCGGACACGATACCGCCCGCGCTTCGACTGTCGACATCCCAAAATGGGACGGTGCGCCCAGTAGTTCGCCCGGCATACGCGTCCACATCGAACGCCAGTGCAAGACCGTCCGCGATATCCGAACGCTCCAGCACCGCGTGCGGAACAGACGCTCCGTCTCGCGATGGGGTATACCCGTTGCGACGCAGCGATCGCATCAAGAGCTCGGCCGCATATCGATTACTTGAGCACCGCAGGAACGCATCGAAATCAATGCGCGCCCCACAACCATTGGCGTCGTTCCGAAACGGCTGCGACAGCGGTGCGCCATCCACGGCGGTGACCACCGGTCCGCCGTAGTCCACCACGAGATCACCAAGCGTCGGATTGCGCGCCAGAATTGCAGCGGCCACGATCGGCTTCACCACGGAGCCCACGAGGCGCGGCTCGAATGAAATCAGCGGGTCACCCGGAGCCGTGCGCCAAGGCTCCACCACGGCACGCACCCGACCGGTGGCGAGATCCACGACCACGACCGCCATCGCGTCGAGGAGTTTCCCTCGCTCCGCGAAGTAGCCGCCGGCGACCTGCTCGAGCTCCGCCGAAAGACTGGCGTCGAGACTGAGCCTGAGCGCGCTGCCTCCGTCGGGCCATCGGGCGGACCGCCCCGCGCGGCTGAAGAAGCCAATGGTCGATTGCGACTGTTCCACGAGCTGACGCCGGCCGTTGACCCACTGTTCGGCCGCCAGATACCCGCCGGCGACGCCCGACAACAGGAAGGGACCGGTGGAGCGAAGATCGCCGAGTGCCCCTTGCGACACACGGAGACCGCGCGCCGTCGTCGAGCGTCCATTGAGCCACATCCGGCGCCCTCGGTATGTGTCGAGGTACATCGAGGATTCCACGAGCGCCTTGTCGACCGCAAGGTCGTAGAATCGCTCCACGCCGGATCCGAGCACGGCACCGCAGTACAACAGCGCCCGCGTCGGCCCGGCCCTTACTTCACAGACATGCCCGTTCACCGTGGCCCGGCTACCGCTGCTGTTCGGCAACAGCGGGATGCTCCCTGTCTGACCAACCAACGCCACTCCGGCACTCGCATCCGCGGTAATCACCTCCCGCCATTCGCGTTCGGCCACCGGCGAGCGCACGATCAACCCCGCCGCATTCGCCTGGTCAGCCAAGCGGAGCCCACCGCCGGACGCGCGGACGGAGCGCAGGATATTGCCCGGGTCTGCCGGCTGATCGCGCCGCCGTTCGGTCGAGCCAAGCGCCTGCCGTACGGCTGCGTCGTTGAAACGGGCAATCTGATCACGGAGAAACCCACCGACCGCCAGCGACGGCTCCGCCAGCGTATCGCCCACCACGGCGATCGTGTCCACCCACACCGAGTCCAATCCCAACCGCGAGATTCGCAGCGGTACGATTCGCGCGATACTGTCCGGCCCGAGCCCCTCCAGCGTGCGTTCCAGCTCTTCGATCGTGTTCCGGTAGGTGAGATCGCTGCGCAAGCTGGCATTACGCGCAACGACGGCGGTCTTCAGCATGGTGAAGAGCACCAGACCGATCGTCACGATGATGAGTCCCACGTCCAGCCGATACCACTCGTCCCGCACTTTCGCCCAGCGTGCCGCCATCCGTACTTTGCTCATACGGTACCCTCGGCGGTGTGGATGGCCCCGGTCACGAGCATGCCGATCACGCCCGCGCAGATCGCCACGTCACTCCACGCATTGAGCCCCAGGAATGGCATGTTCTGCCCGGTAATCGGCAAGGCGCCGACATTCGAGAGCGCCACGTACACCGCCGGTACGACGACGATGAGGACGGCCACGAGAAAGAGCGCGCGCGTGGCGCGCATCGTCGGGCCGTCGTTCGTGGATGACAGCGTGACGAGTCTCCCCACGGCGTACGTCAGCATCAGGTACGCGAGGAGCAACAGAATACCGCCCAGTGCTCCGTGCTCAGCGAGGACGTACACGGAGTAGCTGTTCTCGGCGTACGACACCGCCTCCGCCACCCCGCGTTCCCCCACCACCGCACGCCCAAGTCCGGCACCGGTGAAGCCCGCGCTCGCGTACGCGGCGGCCCCCCAGATCTGCTCGATGGAAGGCACGAGCAGGTCACGCGGCTGTCCGGGTGTGGCGGACATCAGCAGCTCCTCGGCCAACGCCTGATCGCTGGTGGCGATGCCGCGAGCCGCCGCGCGCGCAAAGGGTTCGCTCAGAAAGGCGGGAAGCGGTACCCCGAGTAAGCGCCCCATCTGGTCGAACGCGGCCGCCTTGGCCTCATGCGTCTCGGCACGGCGAATGTCATTCACCGCGGGGAAGAGCACTTTGGTGGAGATCACGACCAACACAAGGCCACCGAAGAAGAGCGGTGGGAGCCACGTGCGTTTATACCGCGAGACTGCCCGTCCGGCCGCGAGGTAGGAGGAGACGCCAATGGGCACGAGCATCACGAGAAACAGCCCCATGTCGAGCACTGCCAGCGGAAGCAGCATGACCATGAGAGCGATGGGCGGCAGAACACCAACGAGCAACCGACCAGTCGC